>CALGRR010000058.1 GCA_937880805.1 uncultured Clostridia bacterium | reverse complement strand
TTGCGCCGAGGCGGAAGCCTGAGATGAAACCGTCTGCGATACTGAAGGCTAAAAACTCGTTATATGCGTTCGCATATTTCAAAAACAAATCCTTTTCTTCGCCGTTCAGCTTTGCTGTGAGCAGTTCTTCTTTTTCGGTGAGTGTGTTCAACATCTTTTTCAGTTCTTTGTTAAGTTCAGAGTTGCACGCCTGCGGCTCGATGTTGCCGTAGTAAAATTCTTCGATGAAGCCCGACATTTTGATAACCTCCGTATCAGTTGTAAATCAACTCTGCATTGATGATTTCTTCGGCTCGGTTGCGGATGTTATTCATTCTGCAGACCCATTCCATCTGATTATCTTCCTTCAGCTTTTCTGTGACACCTTCGGCCTTTGCCATTTGCTCGGTGAGTCTGTCGAGCATTTCGGTTGCCTGCTCGTTAATTTCGGCAAGGTGGCTGTTGAGCTTCCAACTGAGAACGAGCTGATTGAAAAGAATTTTCTTATGCTCTTTGAGGTAGGCGAGACGCTTTCTGCCCCATATTCCTATCGGCTTGTTTTCCGTTTCGGGGAGCTTCAGGTCGGGGATATAATAATCACCGACGAGTGTGTAGCTGATACCTGTTGCTTCGTTGACAATGTGCTTTTTCATTTTTGTTACCTCCTGTGTATTCCGTTTTGTTTTGCATTTTCGCTTGATTTTGTTCTCCGTTCATCGGAGTAGGGTGCGGTGAGTCTGAAATCGAATCTGCCTTTTTCGATTTCAAATCTCAGACCGCCTTGACCGACATCATCAAACTGACGGCAATGCCCGGGATATTTCTTTGAGTATGCTGTCAGTCGGTTTTTGAGGTCGGTGTTGTGTGTGTAAATCTCTACAATCGGACTTTCTTCGTTAAAATAGACCTCTGTGTGCTTCTGTTTTTTCTTCAATCCTGTCCTCATTAAATTCCTCCTTCCTTGGGAAAATAGTATGATTTTTGTATATTTATTTCGGCTCTAAAGCTGTAAAAGTGAGGTGGTTTTCCAATAGCAACAGCCCGAACGATGCAGAGTTCATTTGAACTATTGCTATTCGGTATTTTGCAATTTTTACAGCTCTTGCAGTTATCTTTCTCGTGAGTTGTCACGGGTTTTGTGACGGGTATGCGGAACGATTTTCTCGGGCTGTAATATTTTTCTGATAAATTCTCTGACAATCTCCGGTGAGCGTTTTAATGCTGCAACGAACTCTTTTGTCTGCTCATAAAGAGCTTCGTAACGACTGCGCCAGATGTCGCTGCCTCTTCTTGCGGTTGCAAGGTCATCCTTCAAACGGGAAATCTCGCTTCCCTGAATTATGCTTTTCTTTGCCTGCTCTTTCAGATAAGTACATTCATCTTTTGTCATTTCAACCTTGCCGAAAAAGGTTGTTTTGCCGATGTCTTCTATCTCGTGAAAACTCCGTTTCATCGTTTTGCGGACTTTGGTTTTTTCTTCGAGGGACTCCAGATTCGATTTGCTTTTCTTAATCTGATTTTGTAATTTTTCAAGACGTTCCGTTTCTTTTTTTACCTTGAACTGCGTGACGGTAAGATGTTCTTCCGAGCTTCCACGCTCGCCACGCTGCACATCATCGTAGCCTGCTTTTCGCATATATTCGTAGAAATCATCCTGCAGAACGCTGTAGGATTTTTTGAGAACGGGCTTACCGTTCTTCTGTAAAATCGGGTCGCCATTTTCATCGAGAGCAGGTTTTGAAATCCATTTTTTACTGCTGCTTACCTGCATAATTTTTTCCTTGACCGTGCCTCGTAAGCTTTCTTCCTTGCACCGTTTTGACCAGAGAATTTCTTTCTCGACAACGGGAATATACACGACGTGCAGATGATAATGGTAAACATCTTCTCCGAGCGCTTCGGACATTGCTTTGTTTCTTTCGTCGGCGTGCATGACTGCGGAGAGAATATATTCTTCACCGCCTACGATTTTTATTGCCGCTTTGTAAGAGTCCTCATAAAATTTTTTTGCGAACTCGTAACCGCCGTGATTGTAAAAGTATGCGGAGTTGACATCGAAAATCAGTTCGCCGTATTTGTTTGCATCGGGTTTCAGTCCTCTTGTAGAAATGATTTTTTCTTCGAGCATTTTATTGAAAATGTTTTCGTAAGTGTCGTTCGGTTTTTTGAAGTGAACATTGAACGGAGTCATTTCCGTAACGATATCGGAATTCACATAAGACTCTTTTTCTCGTTCATTGTGCCGCTGAACATTGGCTATTTTTCCGTCTGCAAGATTTACATTTCGGGCGGTGACTCGGTCAACGCCGTCATTTCTTGCCATATAAAATTTTACTCCTTTCTTCATTTTGTATATACACTGCGAGCCACAGAGGATACACTTCTGCGGAAGTGTAATAACCCACTATAACACTTTCATCCGTACCGTCTGCAAAGTGCCGTGGGCTGTCTGCGGACAGAGGGTTAGTTTGCGGCTCTTGCGAGAGCCTTGACGGATTTGCTCCATAAATTTTTGTTGCAAATCCGTGAGCCGATGAAACTTTCTGACCTGTATTTTTCATCAGCTCTGTGACGGTCGTGACGATGGTGACGATAGTTTTACTACCGCTAATTTTATCGTCACAACCGTCACAATCGTCACGCTTCAGAAGAAATCAATTCAAAATTGATTCTTCTTCCGTCGTGATTACGGCTGCTTTCGTATCGGATTCCGTAATCGTTTTCGAGGATTCCCGCACCTATGTTCAGCTTCTTTGTGAGAGCATTCGGTGCGATATCGAGCTTTAAAATTTCAACAAGCTCCGATGCGTTGCCGTTCCATTTCGGATTGTCGGCTGTGATAAATTCAGCGATTTTTAAAACATTCGGGTCGGGCGGAGATTTCCATAATTCAGTTTCTGTGTGGTCCAAATCCCAAAGAAGTTTTTCCTGATTTCTAATTAGGTAGAGCTTCTGGTCGCATTGGTCTCTGCCGACAATGTCAAGTGTTGCCGAGCTGTCGGTGCGCCGTTCTTTTTGCAGGACGAACGCACCGTCGGCACATCCGAGAATACCCGTTGTTCCCGAAATCATATCGAACTTATCCGACGCTTGCTGCTTCCTTGTGTGATGAACAATCAGCAGACATATTTCTTTTTGGTCTGCGAATTTTTTGAGGTTGCCGACACATTCGTAATCGTTTGCGTAGCTGTAACTGTCGCCGTTGCCCTGCCTGATTTTTTGAAGAGTGTCGATGATAATCAGCCGTGTGTCCGGGTGAAGATTTATAAATTCTTCGAGCTGATCTTCAAGTCCTTCGCCGAGTTTTTTCGCCGTGATTGCGAAATATAAATTGGCGGTTCCGTCAACTCCGAACATTCTGTTCATTCGTTTCTGCAGTCTGCGGTGGTCGTCTTCAAGTGCAAGGTAGAGAACCGTGCTTTGCTTCACTTCGTAGTCCCACAGCCTTTGCCCCGTTGCGATGTGATAGGCAAACTGTGCAACGAGAAATGATTTGCCGACCTTCGGCGCACCTGCGAGTATATATGTTCCGGGGTAAATCAGATTCTCAACTATTGCGGGCTTGCTTCGGTAAACCGATTCAAACAGTTCATCAAGATTTACTGTCGGCAGAAAGTTTTTGCTCGACTCCTGATTAAGTTTATGCCCCAATAAAATTAATCGATCTTTTCTGTCTTTGGTATTGATTTCTTCGGGTTCAGGTGTTATACTGTTAATAGTATTTGTGGTTGGCTGTTCACCGTCTGCGCCAACAGACGGAGTCTGAACAGTCATTTTTTTATTTACGGAAGACATCTTGTTCCCCCTTAATTCCGCCGAGAATATCGCACATCATCTTTAAAACCTCGAGCAGGTCTCTGTCAATCTGCCGACCCGCTTCAATGCGATTCAGCTCGTGATACATCTTTGCAAAATCCTCTTTGAGCGCTTTATAAACTCTCGGATTCGGCATAACCTCAACGTCGTGGTTCGTCAGTTTCCTCGTTATATATTCCTGCTTTGACAGTCCCGAGAGCCTGACAAATTCATCGATTGTCTTTCCTTCCTCGGGCGACACTCTGAATGAAACCGTTTTGTTTCTCCAACGGTTGCGGTTGTCTAAATTTTTCTCTGACATCAAACATCGTTCCTTTCAAAATTTAATTTTCTTGCCATTTCTTGCTGAGCAGAGGGGAAGAGGTGAGCGTATCTGTATGTTATTTCGATGCTCTCGTGACCCACTCGGTCAGCGATTGCAAGAGCCGAGAATCCCATATCAATCAGCAGAGAAATGTGACTGTGCCGCAAATCGTGGATTCTTATTCGCTGTATTCCGACCGCCCGTGAGCCCCGCTCGATTTCGTTACTCAGATACTTTTTTGATATTTTGAATATCCGTTCCGTGCTTTCAAGTCCGTAAATCATCTTCAGGTATTCCTGCATTTCTTCGCAGAGGAAACTCGGCATTGTGATTGTTCGGTTACTCTTTTTCGTTTTGGGTGAGGTGATGATGTCCTTGCCTTTTATCCTTTGATACGACTTGTTTATTCTCACGGTTCCCTTGACGAAGTCGAAATCTTCGGCTGTCAGGGCAAGCAGCTCGCCGACACGGATACCGCACCAGTAAAGCATTTCAAAAGCGTAGAAGGAAACGGGTTTGTCCATTATTTCGTAAGAGAACAGTTTGTACTCATCTTTAGTCCAGAACTTCATCTCTTTTGTTTCTTCCTTACCCATATTTCCCGCTTTGGCTGCAGGGTTGGAACGCAAATCATAGTGCCTTACTGCGTGATTGAAAATCGCACTGAGCTGATTGTGCATTGTTTTGAGATAGGTTGCCGAGTACGGCTTCATTTTGCTGTCACGGTATGCCAGCATTTCATTCTGCCAGGCTATTACATCTTTGGTTGTAATCTGATTCATCGGTTTGTCTCCGAAATAGGGGACTATTTTGTTTTCGATGATGTGTTGCTTTGTCAGCCAGGTTGTGTCTTTGAGCCTTAATTTTGTATCATTAAAATACAGCTCAACGAATGCTTTGAAGCTCATATCGAGATTTGCTTCAGACTGTTGTTTAAAGGTCAGCTCCCACTCTTGAGCTTCTTTCTTGGTTTTAAACCCTCGCTTGCATTTCTGCTTGCGTTCGCCTTTCCAGTTGGTGTATCTGAAAACCGAGTACCAAGTGCCGCTTTCTTCGTTTTTATATACCGGCATTTAATTTTCAAGCTCCTTTCTGATATAGTAAAGTCTTTCGTTAAAATACTGTCGGTTAACTCTACCGGTGATGGTGATATAACCCATATTGCTCAACTCCTCATTGAGCATTCTTACGATTCTGTAAGCGTAGGATATCGAGATATCAAGTTCTTCTGCAATATCGCTCGCTTTCATAAAGCCTTTTTCCATTCTGAATATTTCTCCTTTCAATTTATTTTTTATTAGAATGGGGATTTGCCGTTCTGCCCGAAGTTCGAGTTCCGACAGGCACTCCTCATATTTCTACGGGCGCTGTGCCGTCAGCCTTTCGGCTGCGCTCGCTTTCTTTTAAGAAAGGTCTTGGCGGTTTGTTCTCGTCGGACGGTCATTCTATTGTAGTTAGAATACTAAACTAAATTGTTTAGGTTATCTGTATTATACTAAACAAATCTGTTTATGTCAAGTTTTTGTGTTAACAAACTTAAACAAAACTGTTAAGTTTTTGTAAAAGCATATTGACATTACTAAACATATTTGCTATACTACAGTCAAACCCGACGAAAAGGAGTGCTTAATATGGCAATCGGTGAAAGAATAAACTACTTACGCAACTATCTCGGAATGACACAGAAATATCTCGGATTAGAAATCGGATTTCCCGTTGCATCTGCCGATGTCCGTATTGCACAGTATGAAACCGGTTCAAGAACACCCAAGGCTGAAATAACGGCAGCTATTGCGGATGCACTCGGAGTTGCACCCGAAGCGTTGAATGTTCCCGATATTGACAGCTATATCGGACTGATGCACACTCTTTTTGCATTGGAAGATATTTACGGACTGACAATAGATGAGTCTGACGGAGAAATCTGTATTAAACTAAATAAAGAAAATAAAGATACATCTAATATTCTTCCTATGCTGTCCGCTTGGAAAGAGCAGGCGGATATGCTCAGGGCAGGAAAGATAGATATTCACGATTACAACAAATGGAGATATAATTTCCCGAAGTACGACAACACTCAGAAATGGGTGAAAATTCCTATCGACCTTTCGGACGAACTTAAATAAGAATAAAAAAATAACGACAAAAACCCTTAACCGTGATAATCCACAGTTAAGGGTTTAGTCGTTTATTGCAGAAATTTTATGAGTTTGATAACCTGCAAGCCAACGGGAAATCGGAATAATAACTCCCGAGTCATGTTATCAAAGTGTTATCAAAGGGATTTTCTGAACCCTGAAAGCCTTGATTTTACTGGGGTTTGGCTCTTTAGGGAATTATTCCCACTCTATCGTGCCTATCGGCTTCGGGGTGAGGTCGAGGAGAACACGGTTGATGCCGTCTACCTCGTGGGTAATTCTGTCGGTTATTTTATGAAGGACTGCGTAAGGAATCTCTTCGATTGTTGCTGTCATTGCATCCTTGGTGTTTACTGCACGGATAATTGCAGGCCAGCCTTCATAACGTTTGCCGTCTTTAACACCAACGCTCTTGAAATCGGGAACGGCGATGAAATACTGCCATACCTTTTC
>CALGRR010000057.1 GCA_937880805.1 uncultured Clostridia bacterium | reverse complement strand
TTTTTCGTGATGAACGACGGATACTCGCTCCCGTGAGCTACCCCGACACCCACAGCCGACGCTACCGCAAGTCTTGCTTTTTGATAATCAAGTCCCTTCGCGGCAAGTATCCTTGCTCCGACACAGTCGTTTCTTATGAGTATAGCGAGCAGAAGATGCTCCGTGCCAGTGTAAGTATGACCCATTGAAGCCGATATGATAGGCGCTTGCTCTATCGCTCCGAGCGCATGGTCACTGTATTTGTTTGACATATCGAAATACCTTTCGGTTATTATTGATCAGTTGATTTTTGCCACAAATACGGGTGAATAAACAGCTTTAACTTAAATATTTTGCGATAGTTTTATGGGTAACACCGCTGCCGTTGCATCCCGTTATCATAGGAAAGAAAAAGTCTGCTTTGAAACAACAAAACAGACTTTTTTACTCTTTTATTATATTACAATACCTTTGCAAGAAAATCCTTGAGTCGCTCACTCTTGGGTGAAGTGAATATCTGCTCGGGAGTTCCCTGCTCAACTATCTTGCCTTCGTCCATGAATACCACTCGGTCGGCAACCTCTTTTGCAAAGCCCATTTCGTGGGTAACAACAACCATTGTCATTCCCGAACGTGCAAGCTCCTTCATAACATCAAGAACCTCGCCTACCATTTCGGGGTCAAGTGCGGATGTGGGCTCGTCAAAGAGCATAACCTCGGGGTTCATCGCAAGAGCACGCACAATGGCAACTCTCTGCTTCTGACCGCCCGAAAGCTGTGAAGGATAAGCATTTGCCTTATCTTCGAGGCCTACTCTTTTAAGCAATTCCATTGCCTTTTCTTCTGCCTCTTTTTTGCCCATAAGGCCGAGCTTCACGGGTGCAAGAGTGATATTCTTAAGAATGGTGAGATTATTGAACAGATTGAACTGCTGAAAAACCATTCCCATTTTTTCACGGTGTTTATTGATATTAACTTTTTTATCGGTAATGTTTACACCGTTGAATTTGATTGTTCCGCCGGTTGCTTCTTCAAGTCTGTTAAGGCAGCGGAGAAATGTTGATTTACCCGAGCCCGAAGGACCGATAACAACAACCACTTCGCCTTTTTTGATTTCGGTATTTATTCCCTTGAGAACATCGAGTGAACCGAAGCTTTTCTGCAAATCGGATACTTTTATAACAACATTATCAGTGGTCACTGTTACGAAGCCTCCTTTCAAGCAAGCTTACACCCTTCTGGAGAAGAAGAACAAGAACAAGATAAATAAGTGCAACGGTAAGATAAGGAACATTCATATTGTATGTAAAGCCAACAAGTGCGTTTGCGCCCTTCATCATATCCTTAACGGCAATGAAGCTTGCAACCGATGTTTCTTTAAGAAGAACAATAAACTCATTTGCGAGAGTGGGCAATGTGTTTTTGAGTGCCTGCGGAAGAACAATATAAACCATTGTTCTTACATAAGAAAAGCCAAGACTTCTGCCCGCTTCAAACTGACCGTTATCAATAGACATTATGCCCGAACGCACAATTTCCGCAACATATGCACCCGAATTCACACCGAACGCAATAACTGCCGCAATGTTTTCGTGAACGCCGTGCTGACCGAGCCATAAATAATAAATTATGAGAAGCTGAACAATAACGGGTGTTCCTCTGAATACCGTCAGATAAAGCTTGCATATTGCATTGAGAAGCTTTAATTTGCCCGTTTTATCGTGTGTTGAACGGATTATCGCAACAACGAATCCCAGAGCAAGACCGATAAGCAGTGCAGCAAAAGTGATTTCGATTGTTATAAGCAAACCGTCGGTGATATGCTTATAATTATCATTTTTGATTAGAACATTGTTTATATCATTATTAAGTTCAATAAAAAAGCTCTTGACAGTTTCTAATACAGTTTCAAAAAAGCCTGCCGACTCCGTTACCGTTTCTGTTGCAGATGCAAATGCAGGAACAGCAAAGCAGGCAATAAGCATTGCGGCAAGCGTAATAATCAGAACTGCGAGCGTTTTTCCGGACATTCTGAAATCTCTCATATTCTGCCTTTCATAAATCAAGGGCAAGCGGAAGCCTGCCCTTGATGCTTCAAATTTTTATTATTCAGCGGGGATATACTTATCAACAATTCTCTGGATTGAACCGTCTGCAGTAAGCTCTGCAAGAGCGTTGTTGATTTTGGTGAGAAGCTCTGTGTTGCCCTTTGCAACTGCGATTGCATAATCTTCTTCAGCATAAGCTGTTTCAAGAATTGCAAGGCCCTCGTTAGCTGCAACAAATGCCTTTGCAGGCTCGTTATCAATGATAACTGCATCAACAATACCGCTCTGAAGAGCAGCTACCGCAGCAGCACCGTTTGTGTATCTCTTAACATTTTCTTCGCCGAAATCATCTGTTGAATAGATGTCACCGGTTGTTGCTTCCTGAACACCGATAAGCTTACCTTCAAGGTCGTCAAGAGTTGCAATGCCTGAATTTTCTTTAACGATAACAACCTGAACGCCCTTTGCGTAGCTTGTTGAGAAATCAACGCTGAGAAGTCTTTCTTCGTTAACTGTCATACCTGCCATACCGATGTTAACAACACCGTTCTGAACAGCACTTATAATACCGTTGAAATCCATATCCTTGATTTCAAGCTCCATACCGAGCTTTTCTGCGATAAGAGCAGCAACCTCTGCATCAATACCTACGATTTTATCGCCTTCATAATACTCATAGGGAGGGAAAGCAGCGTTTGTGCCCATAATGAGCTTGCCTGCAGCGGGAGTCTGCTCGCCGTTTGCAGCAGTTGTTGTTACATCATTTGCACCGTTGTTTTTGTTGTTATCGCCGCAAGCACAGAAGGCTGTTACAGCAAGAGCAACTATCATAACGATTGCAAGAATTTTAGCAATTTTCTTCATTGGTTTTTCCTCCAATATTAATTTGATGACACCATTATAACATCATATTTCAAAAAATCAAGAATAAATTGTATTTTTATAATAAATAATATCAGATTTCGGATAATTATTCAGATTTCAAAGCGTTTTCAAAGTCTTCAAAAAGCGGTGCTTCAAGCTCCATTTTCTCTTGCGTAACGGGATGAATGAATGAACATTTGCGGCAATGCAGAAGCTGATGACCGATTTCTGTCATAAAATCACCGTACATATCATCGCCCGCAAGCGGATGACCGCTGAAAGCCATATGAACCCTTATCTGATGCGTTCTGCCCGTTTCAAGGTTGAGCCTTATGAGCGTTGCTCCCTTGAACTTTTTCTCAACTGTCCAATGCGTAAGTGCCTCTTCAACGCCAAGCTCATATGAGCACGCACGCAGAGTTTTCATAGGGTCGGGGCGGTAAATCGGAACATCAACCGTGCCGCTTCCGTCAAGCTCGCCTTTTACAAGTGCAACATATTCTTTTTTGATTTCTCCTGAAAGCTTTGCGGCAGAAAGCTTGTTGAGTGCACAAACAACAACGCCCGAGGTGCCTTTATCAAGCCTTCCGACTGCTCTGAAGGCGGCGTATTTTCCCTTTGACGAAAGATAACCCGCAACCGCATTTGCAAGCGTATCGCCCTGATGGTTATGGGTGGGATGCATCGCCATAAACGGTGATTTATTTATAACAAGAATATCGTCATCCTCATAGAGAATATCAAGCTTCACATTCTGCAATTCAATCTGCGGTTCATCATCGGGAATGCAGATTGTTATAATATCCCCGCATTTAACCTTATCAATAGTGCGGATATGCTCACCGTTGCAGAGCATACCGTCTTTGGCAAATTTAACGGTACGCATAAGCCTTGAAGAAATTCCGCAATGACCTCTTAGAAAATGAATTGCTTTTCTTCCGTCATACTCTTCGGTTACGGTGTAATCGATTTTTCTCGGCATATGCCCACCTCCTTTGCCGTTTGATTATAGCAAATATTTGTTTTTTATACAACCGATTGTTGAAAAAATTTGATTTATATGATAATCTAAATCAAACGGAGGTTTTGCTATGAAAAGAATAACCGCATTAATTATAGCCTTATCAATGATTTTTCTTTGTGCCTGCTCGGATAAAAACAACGGTGAAGAGCAAAATGAAACAACAACGGTTCAGGAATCAACAACAAAAGGAATTAATTATATAACCGAATGGGAAAGCAAGCTTATACCTGCTGATTTTCCGCCCCCGCCTAATAATGCCTACGGCGAATATGTTACACTTATTCCCGCAGAAAATGAATATTCGGAAATATGCCACGATATAACAAGGCTTGTTTTTTCCTGCCCCGAAAATGAGTTTTATAACTTTGCAAATTCACTTATCGGTCTCGGCTTTTTCGGCGGATTCAAAAAAATAGCAAACGGAACATTTTATGATGACGGCTTCCGCGGCGGCTGGAGAAGCGAAAAATATACCGTTGTTATCAACGAAAGCTCTTATGAGGATAACGGCGATTTGAAAATAAGCCTTGATATTGTTGAAAAGTTTTCGGCTTTTCCTGAAGGTCTTAAGGATTATTTTCCCGCTTTTGATTTTCCCGCAAGAAAGATGGGAATTTACGCAGGTGCCAATTCGGAGGTTGACCAGACAAACGATTATCACGGAAAGCCCGAGCACATCATCTGGCAATGGCATATCCGCTTCAGAGATGCATATATCGGCGTATCGCTTGATGATTTTTATGAATACTGCGACAAGCTCGTTGCCGCAGGCTTTGAGGGCGGATTTGCCTCCGAGATGCTTGACGACTGTTCGGTAATCAGCACCGATATGATTAAAGATGAAAGCCTTGCCGCTTTTATGCTGTATAATCAAACAACCAAAACTCTCGAAGTAATCTATACAAACGACCCGAAATCAATCACGGGATAAAGAAAAGGAGCTGCCGGCAAGGCAGCTCCTTTTGTTATATGTTTTCAAGCACAAACGTTGTTATGCTCTTTGCGGGGAGTTGGGTTTTGCCCTCAAAATCTCCCGAATAAACCTCTGCACAGTTATTATCGGCATCTGTGCGGTAAATCTTTTCGTTTTTATAATATCCCGCAAGCTTTATGTTTGCGGAGTCTTCCGAATTATTGACAATAACAATAACCGTCTGCTCCGCATTTCTGAAAGCGACGCAGGCAAGCTTGCTGTTTTCTTTGAGGCTGTCCATAACCTCAATGCGTGTCATACCCGTTTTTATAAATGAAGAAAACTGCTTATAGGCATAATAGCGGCTGTAATTCACAATCTCTCCGTTTATTCTGTCCATAACCCCGTCACCGTTAACGGCGGTCCAGCTCTGCCACGAAACGGCATTCATAAGCGTTAAATCCTGAACAATGATGTTTGCCATATAGAGCCCGCTTTCGATTGTTGTTGAATCAAGATTCATCGGAAGCTCGCACCATTCGCTCATTTCAAGCTTCTTACCGGGATACTGCTCGGCAAATTTTATTCCTACCCCCTCTTTTACGGGGATATTGTTATCTATCCAATAGCTGTGTCCGCTGTAGGTATCGCAGAAATCATTCAGAATTTCGCTTGCAAAAAATTTATCTATATATTCATAGTATTCGGGAGAAAGCTGACCGCTTTCGGGTCCGCTGAGCTTATAAGGTGAATTGCGTTTCTGCATTTCGAGAGCAAAAGCTTCAAGCACCGCAACGGTTTCATCGGCGGTATAATGGCATCCCTCCTGCCCCACCCATTCGCCGCCCCAGCTCCATTGAGGCTCATTTATGGGCGAAATTGCGGTTACGGGATACCCCTGCTCAACAAACCAATCGGCTATTGTGAGAACATAATCAACAAACTTTGCATAGTTTTCTTTGGGAAGATTTGAATAATACGGCTCAAGACCGCCCGAGGCGTGACCGCTTCCCGTCATTGAAAAATGGGGGCTGTTGCAAAAAAGAATAACTTCTTTTGCACCGTATTCAACGGCATAATCAAGCACTCTTCTTGCATTTGCATCACGGGTGAAGTCATATTCATATCCGCCCGTTTCTTCGTTGAAAACATAAAAGCTTTCGGTTCTTCTGTTAACATCCCATATGCGGCAATCGGGATTATCGTGCTCACCGCCGCCGATGTTGTAACGAAAAATATCAAGCCCGAGACCGGTTTCATCATCATAAAGCCTTCGTGCTATTTCGCGTGCCGTTGCATCATCGTCAACGGACTGTGCCCACCAGCAGGAGCTTGTGCCGAAGCCTTCAAATTCCTGATAAGTCACAAATTTATTCACTCCGATTGTTTGTTTTTTATCCGTTGTAAACACCATAAATAAAAAGGTCTGAAGCGTTGCAAGCAGAAAGCTGATTATTTTCAGAAGCATAATTTTCCCCTTTTCACTATAATGCAATAATTCTATCACGAATAAAAAAATGTGTCAATTATTATACTTTTTGAAACAGTAATTAATATGGTTTTGAAAGGTATATTTCCGCCACAG
>CALGRR010000056.1 GCA_937880805.1 uncultured Clostridia bacterium | reverse complement strand
AGAGATTGTAACTATGTCGGCTGTTGTTTCACAATTAACACATTTTTCTACAACTGGTTTTATTCCTAGGTGTTGTAACATTTTTAATTCAATAATATTTGTTATAACTTGTGAATCATATCCTTCGTTAATTTTGCATAAGCCAGTAATTAATAATTCATAAATTTTTTTGCTTTGTTCATGCTTGTATGCTTGACTACTTAGTTCTAGTAAAAAAAGGGCGTAATTTAATTTAATAATATCTTTTCTTATTTGTTTGAAAGAATTTTTCACATCTACTTCAGTTAATGTTGGAAGATTGGTTTTTCCGTATTTTAAATAGAATGTTCCGTATGTCAATATATTGGAGGTCGCTGATATTTTACTTTTAAGATTTTTGCTTCCCTTAGCTAATACACCTACTATACCTTCATTTGCTGTTAATATATTAATAATTTTACTACTTTCTTTATAATCTACAGTACTAATTATGATACCTTCTAATTTTTTATTCATTTTCCAGCTCTTGTTCTTTCGTTTCTTTATATTTTAAATAATATTCTATTTTTCCAGTTTTTGTAAATAACAGCCATAAATCTTTTTTATTCATATTATCACCATTATCATAATGTGTAAAAATAAATTTTTTTATACATTTTTATTGGTTAAAATCTTCGTAGCCTAGTTGATTTAGAAATTGATCTTTTTCGCGCCAATTATTTACAACTTTTACCCTTAAATCTAGATATACTTTTTTGTTAAGTAATTCTTCTATGTCTTTTCTGGCTTCAATACCTATTTTTTTGATCATAGTTCCATTTTTTCCAATTAATATTTTTTTAAGATTTTCCCTATCTACAATTACAGATGCTCCGATGCTGATGTTGTTTTTGTCCTCGCTGATATCTTCTACAATACAAGTAACTGAATGTGGTACTTCCTCTTTAGTGAAATATAATACCTTTTCTCTAATTAGTTCGGAAACCGAAAAAGTTGTGCTAACATTAGTGAATGTTTCGTCATCGTAATATTTGATGTCATCTTTCAAATAGTTGGCTATTACTTTAATTAGTTCATCAATATTTTTTTGCTTGAATGCTGATACTGGAACAATTTCTTTGAATGGAAAAACATCTTTATACTCTGCTATTTTAGGTAAAATTTGGTCATATGGTATTTTATCTATTTTATTTAATACTAAAATTACAGGGATATCATTTTCTTTTAATTTTTCTAGAATAAATTTATCCCCTGTTCCAAATTCTTGAGTTACATCTGTTAAAAATAGAATTACGTCAACGTCACTTAAGGAATAGTATGCTTGTTTATTTAAAACAGTTCCTAATTTGTTTTGCGGTTTATGAATACCTGGAGTATCAACAAAGATTATTTGTAAATCGTCTCCGTGGTATACACCTTGAATCATATTTCTAGTAGTTTGAGCTGTACTAGAGGTTATAGCTACTTTTTTTCCTACTATAGCATTCAAAAGGGTACTTTTCCCTACATTTGGTCTACCTATTAAACTAACGAATCCACTTTTCATGATAAATTTCCTTTCATGTTATCATCTCCGAAAGGATATGGACATAATTCTTCGATAGTGTGAGATATAATTCTTGAATCGCTATATGTATGTGAGAATACGTTAGTATCTTTATCGCATAAATCACTTAAAGCATGACGGCAGATAAAACATGGAAAACAATCGTCTTCAGTTTTGCTCATGACATGAATTTCTTTTACATCTCCTTTTTTATAACCAGCCGCAACTGCAGAATATAATGCATTCCTTTCAGCACAAATTCCAGAAGCTGGAGAAGATGTTTCAACATTCACACCACTAAATTCTGAGCCGTCTTTCATTATAACGATAGATGCAACTGGATATTTGTAATATGGTGTATATGAATTATTTAATAGTTGTTGTAGTTTTTCTTTCGATTATTGAATTTATAACATCAACAAATTTATCTCCGTTCCTCTGCTGATGTATCCGCTGCGGTTTAAATGCTTGCTTTTTGCGTATATCGGAGCATACACGACCACAGGCTGATTTGCCTGATGGATTTTCTCCTGTTGACTGTGTTATTCAATGGAAGTATGTAATTCAGGCAAGGTGTCCTGTTAATAGCCACAAAATCAAACTCCCGAAATGTGAGGCAAATCACACTCCGGGAGTTGTTTTTTTTATTAATTTTTATACCTTGCTCAAAATATATTTATCAATTTCTTTTCTTGATGCTGCGGATAAATCAAGTATGTCCGTATATTCCTTTAACCTTTCAATATTACGCTTCGGATGATTGAGGTATCTTTCGGAGATATCCTCTAATGAAAAATCATCACCAAGCTTCTTTTTCAGCTTGTTTCTGCGGCTGAAGCAATCGCAGATTGTTCGTTCAAGGTTGTAGCCGTAAACACCAATACTATTTATTTTTATCTTGCCTGTTTTAAGCAGGCGTTCATCTTCTATGTAATAGACGGAGATAGAGATGCCGTCTATTTCTTTTCTCTTGTGATGCGACAAGCTTCTCGGAACAGCGAGAGTATATGAATCAGGTCTTTTATCAATCAGCTTATACATATATAACATAGTTGCTTCGGCAAAAACACCGTTGGGTATTTTATTGGCAATAAGCCGCATTTTGTGAGACTTGTCGGTTTTGCTTTTTTTATATACTCCACGGGCGTATCTTACGAGAACACCTGCACGGCAAAGGCTTGTCAGTTCCCGAACATCCTTTATACCCGCTTTATACAATTCCTGTGTAGTGGCAAAGCCTTTTGAAAAATCGACCTTTTCAAGAACAACTTCAAGTCTTTTTATATCCGATTCGCCCATATTCTCACTCTTTCAATTAGAATCGTTTCTTTAAAATTTTCTATATTTTTAATGTAAACTATAAAGCTTTGATAGATAAACTCATTAGACCAACCTCCGCTTGTTTAATGTTTATAATATACGCTACTCACAAAAACTTTACAAGACAAAATCGCAATAATTTGCGATTTTATCTTGTAATTGTAGTATTAATACGCTTTGTGCGCTTTCACCGGCCATGAAGCCGAATCTTTGTACATTTCACGCGTTGACGTTACCCGTTGACTCCTGGTACAATTATTCTGCAGAGGAAATATATCTTCTGTAATAAATTTTGGGAGTTGATTGATTTGTTTAGCCTTTTTAAATATGCCAAAATCATCCTTTGTTTGAAAAGGGGGAATGATAATGCCCGGCTTTATTGAAGAGTTTTACTACGGCAACATTGAGCCGCAGGAATACAGCGCAGAACTCAAAGCGGAATTAAAGAAAAAGCAAAACGAACTGACTCAGATAGAAAAAGAACTTATGGGGAAATTGGCAGATGACGATAAGGGGTTGTTTTCGGAATATGTAGACAAATATCTTGCGTTCCTGACAACAAGCATCACGGATAGCTTTATCACCGGGTTCAGATTTGGTGCAAAATTTACATTAGATACATTTAAATAACAAAAGTATTTAATTTCCATGTGCGTATTTTGTTCACGTAATGTTCCAAAAAACTTAGACAACCCGCGACGTGATTGTAACGTTCATATGTTATTATCCGTTTGTAAGGCACAGAAGTGTCAAATATTAAATAGGAGTTGAAATATTTGAAAAATCATCTTAAAGAAATCATTGCCGAAAACATTTCAAAGAAATATGGATTTGAGAAAGAAAAAATCCTGTGTTTCTTTGACAAAAATCCGTATGTCAACTGCATTTTTCCCTATGCCGTAATGACGGCAATTCAAAAAAGTCTTGGGGCATCATCTTTGAGCGATATTCTCACCGAGTATGAACGCAGTTATTATTTACTCGATGATGAACTTGAACCCGTGGCACTTCGCAAGAATGAGTTTGTTATCAGGGACAGCAGCTTTGCTAACCACGGAATTGAAGAGGGATATATAATCAAATATGATCCTGATGAAGTTTATTTCGGTGATTATCAGGCAATTGAACTGGACGGAGTTATTATTCCGGCTTTTGTTACAAATGAAAGAGACGGAAAGTGCGAACTGTATTTTGAGGATGACGCATATCAACCTGTAACTGTTTTTACAGATAAAATCAGATTTCTCGGCAAGCTTGTCGGATATCGTAGTCCCGATGAATTCTATTTCCGTGATTTTATTGAGGATGAATACGAAGATGATTACGACGAAACCGAGTATTAAACACCAAGCCCGCAGGTTTTTGCCTGCGGGCTTGTGTTTTGTGTAGTTGTTATTCTGAGCTAAAACAAGCTATCGATTTTGTAAAAAACATAGAAATTGATATTTCTACAAAAATTTTTGCGTATCATTTTGCAAAAACCGTCATATATAGTTTATATCAAATCATTATTTATGATATCGTCATATGTTTCCCTTTTGACTATAATCTTCTTTTCCTCACCTCTTATTGCAACAATAGGCGGGCGAGGATTTCTGTTATAATTGCTCGCCATAGAATAGTTATAAGCACCCGTTGCAAGAACAGCAAGCGTATCTCCCACTTTGATTTCGGGCATAAGTATGTTTTCCTGAATCAAATCTCCCGATTCACAGCACTTACCTGCAACCGTAACGGGAGCCACCGGCTTTGCCGCAGCATTGTTTGCCAAAACAACGGAATATTTTGACCCATAAAGAATGTATCGCGGGTTATCTCCCATTCCGCCGTCAACCGACACATAAGTTCTCACATTCTCGATTTCTTTTATACTGCCGACTGTATACAATGTTATTCCGGCAGGAGCAACAATGGAGCGACCGGGTTCAAAGACCAGAAACGGGAGTTCAACATTCTTTTCCATTGCAAGTGATTTTACGGTTTCTGCGACTTTACCGATATATTCCGAAGGAGTAAGTGGGTCATCGTCAGATGTATATTCTATACCAAACCCGCCGCCGAGATTAAGAATATTAACCTTCAGCGAAAGCTTATCTTGTAATTCAACAATAAAATTCATCATTACGCTTGCGGCTTCACAGAAGGGTTCAACATCAAATATCTGCGAGCCAATATGACAATGAACTCCGTCAACTTTAATGTTGCTGAGAGTCGTTGCATATTCATAAATTTTGAAAGCTTCTCCGTTTTCAAGAGCTACACCGAATTTTGAATCAATCTGCCCCGTTTTTATAAAATCATGGGTATGGGCATCAATACCGGGCTTTATTCTGAACAGTATCTTTTGAACGAAATTTTTCTCTCTTGCAATTTCATTAATCAGTTCAAGCTCTTCCTTATTATCGACAACAAAATGTCCGACACCAAAGCTAATTGCAAGCTCGATTTCATCATGGGTTTTGTTGTTACCGTGAAAAAACACTTTTTCCATAGGGAATCCCGCTTTGAAGAGAGTATAAATTTCTCCTCCCGAAACAGCATCAGCCCCCAGCCCTTCATCGGCAGCAAGTTTTGAAGTATACATTGTGCATAAAGCCTTGCTTGCAAAAAGGATAAGTCCGTTTCCGTCATAATGATATTCAAGAGCAGTTTTATATTCACGGCAATTTCTTCTCATTAAATCCTCATCAAGAACATAAAGCGGTGTTCCGAATTCTTTCGCAAGCTCAACGGTATCGTGACATCCTACGGTCAAATGGTTATTTACGTTAACAGACAAATTATCTGAATTAAACATTTCGGCAATCCTTCTCTTTCATTTCTTAAATGTAATTATCCCTTTTCTCTTATGCTCGCTTAGCTTATGCATATGCTCAATTATTTTTCGTTTATCCTCTGCAATATTTTCACCTGAGAGAAAAGAGTCAAGTTCTGCATAGGTTACTCCCATTTCTTCTTCATCTGTCTGACCGTCAAACAGTGCTGCTGAAGGAGCTTTTTCTATTATGCGTTTGGGTGCATTAAGAAAACGGAGAAAATCATATATTTCGGTAACAGTCAGGTCTGAAATGGGGTTAAAATCGTGAGCACCGTCACCCCATTTTGTGAAATATCCGACATAGGCTTCACTCTTGTTTCCCGTTCCTGCAACAAGCCTGTTTTCAGCAGCTGCGACAGAATACAATGTCAACATACGGATTCGGGGTGCCATATTCGCAAGTGCAGATTCATTTAATTCCGTTACATCCGTAATACTCGCAATTTCCGCTTCCTTCACGGGAGTCAAGTCAACCGTTCTGGTTTCGATTTCGTATTTCTCTGCAACGGTTTCGGCATCGACGGTATCTTCATCATAATTTCTTTTTGAGGTGCACGGCATAATAATGCCTACCGTGTTATCACAGGCAGCTTTACAAAGAATACCGACCAAGGCAGAATCTTTGCCACCGCTGTTTCCGTAAACAATTCCTTTTGCGCCGCTTTGAGACAAAACGGATTTTATGAATTCAACTCTGTTTTCAAATTCTTTTTTATAATCACGCATTTCCAATTACTTCTTTCCGAGCAGCTTCACCAGACGGCAGGCTGCTTCTTTTGTATCTTCGGGGCTTCCGAAGGTCGAAAATCTGAAATACCCTTCGCCGCAGGCACCAAAGCCTTCACCCGGAGTACCGACAACCTGAACCTCATTGAGAAGATAATCAAAGAACTCCCAACAGCCCATACCGTTCGGGCACTTAAGCCAGATATACGGCGCATTTTTGCCGCCCGTATACCAAATACCAAGCTCGTCAAGAGCTTCTGTCAGCACCTTTGCATTGTTCTTATATATTTGAATATTGTTGTGGATTTGCTCCTGTCCTTCGGGAGTGAATACTGCTGCTCCGCCTTTTTGAATAATGTAGGATACACCGTTTGTTTTGGTTGTACGGTTTCTTACCCACATCCCATTAAGGCTCATACCATTTCTTATAAGCCGTTTCGGAATAACTGTATAACCAAGCCTTGTTCCCGTAAAACCTGCTGTTTTTGAAAGTGAGCATATTTCTATTGCACAGGTTTCAGCACCGTCAAGTTCAAAGATACTGTGAGGCAGTGATTCGTCCTCAATAAAAGCTTCGTAGGCCGCATCAAAAAGAATTACCGAGCCTTTTTCATTCGCAAAATCAACCCATGCCTGAAGCTGATTTCGGCTGAACACCGCTCCGGTAGGATTATTGGGAGAGCAGATATAAATAATGTCGGCAACTGTGCTTTCATCGGGTTCGGGAAGAAATCCGTTTTCTTCACCTGATGCAAGATGAATTATGTTTCTGCCTGCCATAATATTTGCATCAACATAGGCAGGATATGCAGGTTCAATCACAAGAGCCGAGATGTCCTTGTCAAAAAGATCAAGGATATCACCAAGCTCGTCGCTTGCTCCGCTTGAAACAAACACCTCATCAGCAGAAACATTTACTCCGTTTACGGCATAATAATCTGCAATCGCTTTACGCAGAAACGGTGCACCGCATTCAGGCATATAGCCATGAAAATTTTCTTTTACCGCCTGATCGTCAACCGCTTCGTGTAAAGCATTTATAACCGCATCGCAAAGCGGGAGAGAAACATCGCCGATACCCATTCGGTAAAGATGCTTATCGGGATTTGCTTCAAGATATGCCTTCGTTTTTTGAGCTATGTTATAGAAAAGATAAGAATCCTTCAAGTTGGCATAATTTGTATTCGGTGTCATCACATATCAACCTCACATTCACAAACTGTTTTTGCAGGACCTGTCATCATAACGGTTTTATCGGGCAGCATTTTTACACTAAGATCACCGCCGTCAAGCTTAACGGTCACCAACTCATTTTCACGGCAATATCCCATTGCAACTGCCGCCGCAACACTTGCGCAGGAGCCTGTGCCGCAAGCCATTGTTATGCCGCTTCCACGCTCCCACACTCTCATTCTCAATGTCAGGCTGTCAATCACCTGAACGAATTCAACATTAACTCCGTCGGGGAAAAATTCGTGATGTTCAAGAGCTGCACCGAGAGTTGTGAGCGGTGCATTTTCCGCATCCTTAACAAAAATAACGGCATGCGGATTTCCCATGGATACCGGAAGAAGTGTAACTTCCCGATTAAGTGCTTCAAGAGTAACAGACTTGTTTACTTTGCACTTACCCATATCAACGGTTGCATATACTGCCTTACCTCCAACCGTTTTTAAATCCAGCGTTTTGATGCCGGAAAGAGTTTCAACAGTAAGGTGAGTTTTGTCGGTATACCCTTTATCAAAAACGTATTTACCGACACAGCGTATACCGTTGCCGCACATTTTTGCTTCGCTGCCGTCAGCATTGAAAATACGCATTTTAAAATCCGCACAATCTGACGGAGTAATAAGAATAATACCGTCAGAACCGATTCCGAAATGACGCTCCGAAAGTTTTATTGACACATCGGCAGGTTTTTCTATTTCTCCGTAATGATACAGATAATCGTTGCCTAAGCCGTGCATTTTGGTAAAGTGCATATTAATCCCTCCTTAAGAGTCTATTGTTGATACGCTGAACGTTGTTTCTTCAAGAACATCGAGAAGAACCTTAACCGTATCAAGAGAAGTAAGCATTGTGATGTTGTTTTGGCTCGCACAGCGTCGGATTGCCACACCGTCCTCATAGTGAACACCCGAAAGCACGGCACGGGTGTTTATAACATAGCTGACATATCCCGCCTTAATGGAGTCAAGAATTTCTGTGCTGCCCTCACTCGGCTTGCCTCTTGAGCGTGTTCTTATTCCGTTTGATTTAAGAAATTCCGCCGTCATGCTCGTTGCTTCAATATTAAAGCCCATATCGTAAAATCTTCTTACAAGAGGCAAAGCTTCTTCCTTATCTTCATCGGCAAGTGTTACAATAACCGTTCCGTAATTCTGAAGCTTCATTCCCGATGCGGTCATTGCTTTATACATCGCACGGTGGAGCTTTTTATCGTAGCCGATTGCTTCACCTGTTGATTTCATTTCGGGCGAAAGATAAGCATCCATGCCGTTAAGCTTTGAGAATGAAAAAGCAGGAACTTTAACATAAAAACATTCTTTTTCTTTTGGATAAATTTCCGTAATTCTCTGCTCTTCAAGGCTTTTACCGAGAATTGCATAGGTTGCAATATCCGCAAGACTGAAACCCGTTGCTTTTGAAAGAAACGGAACTGTTCTTGACGAACGCGGGTTAACTTCGATGATATAAACATTCTCGTTTTCATCAACAATAAACTGAATGTTGAAAAGGCCGATAATTCCGATGCCTAATCCAAGTTTTTCAGTATATTCAAGAATAGTGTCTTTAACCCTTTGAGAAATGCTGAAAGAGGGATAAACACTTATTGAGTCACCGGAATGGATGCCTGTTCTTTCAACAAGCTCCATTATTCCCGGAACAAAAACTTTTTTTCCGTCGCAGACAGCATCAATCTCAACCTCTTTGCCTCTGATATATCTATCAACAAGCACGGGCTTATCCTCATCAATCTCAACGGCGGTTTTCAAGTAATGGCGCAAATGCTCTTCCTTCGCCACAATCTGCATAGCTCTGCCACCAAGAACAAAGCTGGGTCTTACAAGCACGGGATAGCCGATTTCTTCAGCCGCTCGTATGCCCGCTTCGATGTTTGTGACTGCCCGACCCTTGGGCTGAGGAATCTCAAGCTCCGAAAGCAATTTTTCAAATGCATCTCTGTTTTCCGCTTTTTCAATGGCCTCGCAGTTTGTTCCGATAATATTCACGCCTCTGTCACGGAGAGGCTGAGCAAGGTTGATTGCTGTCTGACCGCCGAGAGTTGCGATAA
The DNA here is from genome assembly GCA_937880805.1 of uncultured Clostridia bacterium. Classification (GTDB taxonomy): domain Bacteria; phylum Bacillota; class Clostridia; order Oscillospirales; family Acutalibacteraceae; genus CAG-177. Next base: position 17,476 of record CALGRR010000056.1, on the reverse strand, counting down.
TGCCCATCGGCTTTTCAAGCTCGATGACATTCATAACATCTTCAACGCAAAGCGGTTCAAAATAGAGCTTATCGGAGCAGGTGTAATCGGTTGAAACGGTTTCAGGGTTGTTGTTAATGATTATTGCTTCATAGCCGGCCGCTTTTATGGTTTTGACTGCGTGAACGGTTGAATAATCAAACTCAACACCCTGACCTATTCGGATAGGTCCCGAGCCGAGAACAATAACCTTTTTATTGCCGGATACGACAGACTCATTTTCTTCCTCGTAGGTTGAATAAAAATAAGGAACATAGCTGTCAAATTCCGAAGCACAGGTATCAATCATCTTATAGACAGGAATTATCCTTGCATATTTTCTGATTTTAAATATTTCAGTTTCGCTCAAATTCCACAGTTTTGCAATTTCTCTGTCAGAAAAGCCCGTTTTCTTTGCAACACGTAAAACATCCATGTTAAAAGGGTTGGTTTTGATTTCGGTTTCTTTATCAATAATGTTTTTTAACTTGTTGATAAAGAGAACATCAATTCCCGATGCCTGTGCAATTTTTTCTTTGCTGCAGCCGATACGCAAAAGCTCGGCAATGGCATAGATTCTGTCATCCGTTCCGACTTTAATATATTCGGTAAGCTCATCTTCGCTCATTCCGTCAAACCTTTTGTTTTCAAGGTGATACAAACCGATTTCAAGCGAGCGTATTGCTTTTAACAAGCTTTCCTCTATTGTTCTGCCTATGCTCATAACCTCACCCGTTGCCTTCATCTGAGTACCGAGAGAATTGTTGGCATCTGCAAACTTATCAAACGGAAAACGGGGCATTTTTGTTACAACATAGTCAAGAGTCGGTTCAAATGATGCCGGTGTGTTTGCAATTCTTATTTCATCAAGCGTCATTCCTATTCCGATTTTGGCAGACACCCTTGCAATCGGATATCCGCTTGCCTTTGAAGCAAGAGCTGATGAGCGTGAAACTCTGGGGTTGACCTCAATCAAATAATATTGAAACGATTTGGGGTCAAGTGCAAACTGAACATTACAGCCTCCCTCAATTTCAAGTGCACGGATTATTTTGAGAGCACTGTCGCGCAGCATATGATATTCTTTGTTTGTAAGTGTTTGTGACGGACATACAACGATTGAGTCTCCTGTGTGAATTCCGACGGGGTCAACATTTTCCATATTACAGATGGTTATTGCCGTGTCGTTGCTGTCACGCATAACTTCATATTCGATTTCTTTATAGCCTTTGATGCTCTTTTCAATCAGCACCTGACTGACAGGAGAAAGAGAAAGAGCATGTTTCATAAGAGGAACAAATTCATCCTCATTATCGGCAAATCCGCCACCTGTACCGCCCAAAGTGAATGCAGGACGAAGAACAACCGGATAACCGATTTCTTCTGCGACCTTCAGGCCTTCCTCAACCGAATTTGCAATATCTGACGGAAGCACGGGTTCACCCAGACTTTCGCAGAGTTTTTTGAACATTTCACGGTCTTCAGCTCTTTCAATGCTTTCGCTCTTTGTACCGAGAAGCTCAACACGGCACTCGGCAAGAACTCCTTTTTTTTCAAGCTGCATTGCAATGTTAAGACCTGTCTGACCGCCTATTCCGGGCAGAACGGCATCGGGTCTTTCGTAGCGGATAATTTTAGCAACATACTCAAGTGTCAGCGGCTCCATATAGACCTTGTCCGCAACTGTTGTGTCGGTCATAATGGTTGCGGGATTGGAATTGCAAAGAATAACCTCATAACCTTCTTCTTTAAGTGCAAGGCAAGCCTGAGTGCCTGCATAGTCAAATTCTGCCGCCTGCCCGATAACAATAGGTCCTGAACCGATTACAAGAACCTTTTTAATATCCGTTCTTTTAGGCATTGCTCTTTTCCTCCTCCATCATCCTTATGAAGCGGTCAAACAGATATGCACTGTCCTGCGGACCGGGTGCACTCTCGGGATGATATTGCACACTGAATATTTTATCTTTATCGCATTTCACTCCTTCAACCGTGCTATCAAGCAAATTGATATGGGTAACTTCAAGCTCCGTTGACTTAACACTTTCGTAGTCAACCGCATAGGAATGATTTTGCGAGGTGATTTCAATTTTATTAGTTTCAAGATTACGAACGGGATGATTCCCGCCCCTGTGACCGAATTTGAGCTTATAGGTTTTTGCACCGTAGGCAAGAGAAATAATCTGATGACCCAAACAAATTCCAAAAATCGGATATCTGCCCTTAAGAGCCTTGATAGTTTCTGCTACAGGTTGAACATCAGTCGGGTCGCCGGGCCCGTTTGAAATAAACACACCGTCGGGGCAAAGCTTTTCAATTTCATCAGAAGAAGTATTCCAAGGTACAATTGTTACCTTGCAATTTCTTTTGTTGAGTGAACGTACGATGTTCATTTTCATTCCGCAGTCAATGGCAACAACATGATATTTTTCGTTTTTGCACGGTGAAACCCATATTTTATCACAGCTCACGGTTGAAACCGCATTAGTCGGGATATCCGCTTTTTTCAGTATGTCCATACAATATTCATGGGAAACATTGGCATCTGTTATTATTACCTTACAGCTTCCGTTATCTCTGATAGAACGGGTAAGCTTACGAGTATCAATGCTGTAAATGCCCGGTATACCGTGCTTTTTCATAACTTCGGAAAGAGTTGCCGTGCTTCTGAAATTTGAAGGCAAATCGTTGTATTCACGAACAATGAGTGCACCTATAGTCGGTGTTTTTGTTTCAAAGTCATCATCTGCCATTCCGTAATTTCCGATAAGCGGATAAGTCATAACAACCGCCTGATACGTATAAGAAGGATCGGAAATTATTTCCTGATAACCGATCATTGAAGTGTTAAAAACAATTTCGCATACCTTGTCGGATGTATCGCCGAAAGCATAGCCGTAGTATTCACTTCCGTCCTCTAAAACAATTTTTCTGTTATATTGTGTAACCATACCGTTACCTCTCTTTTTTAGCCTCTGAAAGCTTTTGTTCAAATCTGTTTTTGCATATATCGGTCGGAATTTCTGTCGGATAATCACCATCAAAACAGGCAGAGCAATAATCACAGTTGCCCGTCAGTAAAGAAAGCTGAGAAACGGGCAGATATCCCAATGTATCAGCACCTATTATCGCTGCAATTTCTTCAACTGAATGATTGCAGGCAATCAGATTCTCTCTTGTATCAATATCCGTGCCGTAATAACACGGATTCAGAAACGGCGGTGAAGAAATACGCATATGAATTTCTTCAGCTCCCGCTTCACGCAGAAGAGTTACTATTCTGCCGCAGGTTGTACCTCTTACAATTGAATCGTCAATAAGAACAACCTTTTTACCTTTAACGCTTTCTTCAACTGCACTGAGCTTTATTTTTACCTGATCAAGCCTCGTGCTTTGACCGGGCGAAATAAAGGTCCTTCCGATATATTTGTTTTTTATAAGACCTATTCCGTAAGGAATACCGGACTGATGGCTGAATCCGAGTGCCGCATCAAGACCCGAATCAGGAACACCTACCACAATATCGGCATCCGCAGGATGCTCCCTCGCAAGTATTTTGCCTGCTTCGATTCTTGATAAATGAACAGAAACACCGTCAATTTCGGAATCGGGGCGTGCAAAATAAATATATTCAAAAATGCAGAGTTTTTTCTTTTTAGAATCACAGTGTTCCTTTCGGCTGACAATTCCGTTTTTGCTGAAAACTATTATTTCGCCGGGTTCAACATCACGGATAAATTCCGCACCCACAGCCTTTAACGCACAGCTTTCAGATGCTATAACATACATTCCGTCCTGTGTTTTGCCGTAGCAAAGTGGTCTGAAGCCGTGAGGATCTCGGGCACAAATCAATTTTTGCGGCGACATCAGAACAAGCGAATAGGCTCCTTCAAGAATATTCATTGCCGAGCTTAAAGCATCTTCTATCGAGGGCAGTTTCAGGCGCTCTCTTGTTACGATATATGCAATGGTTTCGGTATCACTTGTTGTGTGAAAAATAGCTCCGGATAATTCGAGTTCATTGCGGAGTTTTGCGGCATTGCTCAGATTTCCGTTATGAGCAAGTGCCATTCTGCCTTTCTGATGATTAACTTCAATGGGCTGGCAGTTGGTGCGGTTTGTACCGCCCGTTGTGCCGTATCGGACATGCCCCACAGCCATTGTGCCTTTCGGAAATCTTGACAGAACTTCGGAATGAAAAACCTCGCTGACAAGTCCCAAATCTTTGTGAGAACTGAAAAGTCCGTCATCATTAACAACTATTCCGCAGCTTTCCTGTCCTCTGTGCTGCAGGGCATATAAGCCGTAATATACAACACCCGCTACATCTGCAGGCTCGGGTGAAATCACTCCGAAAACTCCGCATTCTTCATGTATGCTCATTCTTTTCCTCCGTTTGAACGCTTAAGTGCCGCACCTACAAATCCCTTGAACAGCGGATGCGGCTTGTTGGGTCTGCTTTTGAATTCGGGATGATACTGAACGCCTACATAGAACGGTCTTTCTGTCAGCTCAACGGTTTCAACAAGTCTTTCATCAGGAGAAAGTCCGCTTAAAGTAAGTCCGTGTTGTGTAAGCAAATCACGGTAATGGTTGTTGAATTCGTAGCGGTGTCTGTGGCGTTCGCTGATATGTTTTGTTTCATAGCAACGCTCCATTGTTGTGTCGGGTTTTATTTTGCAAGGGTAAGCGCCCAAACGAAGCGTACCGCCCTTGTCAATATCATCACTCTGACCGGGCATAAAGTTGATTACTTTGTGCTTGCAAAGTTCGTCAAACTCACCCGAATCAGCATCTGAAATACCGCATACATTCCGTGCGTATTCGATAACGGCGATTTGCATACCCAAACAAATTCCGAAATAAGGAAGGTGGTTTTCTCTTGCGTATTTTGCTGCAAGAATCATGCCTTCGATACCACGGCTTCCGAAACCGCCGGGAACAATAATACCGTCGAGCTCTGAAAGAAATTCCGAACAATTTTCAGCGGTCAGCTTTTCGGAATCAATCCAACTGATTTTTATATGGGTGTTATGGTAATATCCTGCGTGCTGAAGAGCTTCCGCAACCGAAAGATATGCATCGTGAAGCTCAACATATTTGCCGACAAGACCAATGTTTACGGTATAAGGTCTCGCCTTGATGCGTTCCACCATTTGTGTCCATTCCGCAAGGTCAGGCTTGGGAGCATTTATGCCGAGCTCACGGCAGACGACGGATGAAAAATCAGATTTTTCGAGCATTAAAGGGGCTTCGTAAAGGTTTGGGAGAGTGATGTTTTCAATAACACAATCGGGTTTGACATTACAAAAAAGAGATATCTTTTTAAATATGGATTCTTCCAACGGCTCATCACAGCGAAGTACAACAATGTTCGGGTTGATGCCCATGCCTTGAAGCTCCTTAACGGAATGCTGCGTAGGCTTTGATTTGTGTTCATCGGAACCGCGAAGAAACGGAACAAGAGTCACATGGATAAAAAGGCTGTTTTCTCTGCCGACCTCAAGCGAAATCTGACGTACCGCTTCAATAAAAGGCTGTGATTCAATATCGCCGATTGTTCCGCCGATTTCAGTTATAACAACATCTGCATTTGTCTTTTTGCCTACGCTGTAAACAAACTCTTTGATTTCATTTGTAATATGAGGAATCACTTGAACGGTTGAGCCGAGATATTCTCCTCTGCGTTCCTTATTCAATACGTTCCAATAAACCTTGCCCGTGGTCAGGTTTGAATATTTATTCAGATTTTCGTCTATAAATCTCTCGTAGTGCCCCAAATCAAGGTCGGTTTCCGCACCGTCTTCGGTAACATAAACCTCGCCGTGCTGATAAGGACTCATCGTTCCGGGATCAACATTTATATACGGGTCAAGCTTCTGCGCAGCAACCTTTAAGCCTCTTGCTTTGAGAAGTCTTCCGAGCGAAGCGGCGGTTATTCCTTTACCGAGACCCGAAACAACGCCTCCGGTTACAAAGATATATTTGGTCATATTATCACTCCCATTCGACTGTGGCAGGAGGCTTCGAGGTGATATCATAAACAACCCTTGATATGCCTTTAACCTCGTTTGTTATTCTGCTGCTTGCTTTTTCAAGAACCTCATACGGCAGCCTTGTCCACTCAGCAGTCATAAAATCATCGGTTGTAACCGCACGCAAAGCAACGGTATAGCCATAGGTTCTCGCATCACCCATAACACCGACGGTTTTTGAATCGGTCAGTACTGCAAAATACTGGCTTGCCGATTTTTCGAGACCTGCTTTTGATATTTCGTCACGGAATATTGCATCCGCTTCGCGGAGAATATCAAGCTTTTCTTTTGTAATTTCTCCGATTATTCTGACTGCAAGACCCGGACCCGGAAACGGCTGACGCCATACGAGCTCACAAGGTATGCCGAGCTTTGTTCCTGCCTCACGCACTTCATCCTTAAAAAGTTCACGAAGAGGCTCTGCTATTTCGTCAAAGTATATAACATCGGGCAGACCGCCCACGTTATGGTGACTCTTAATAACCGCTGAATCACCTTTGCCGCTTTCAATTACATCAGGATAAATTGTGCCCTGAACAAGCACATTGATTTTTCCGAGTTTTTTTGCTTCATCTTCAAACACACGGATAAATTCTTCGCCGATTATTTTTCTTTTTTCTTCGGGATCGGCAACTCCCGAAAGCTTATTTAAAAATCTTTCTTCGGCATTTACCCTTATGAGATTCAGTCCGAATTTTTCCCTGAAAGTTTGCTCAACAAAATCACCTTCATTTTTACGCAAAAGACCGTGATCAACAAAAACGCAGGTCAGATTTTTGCCTATTGCCTTGTGAAGAAGAACAGCGGCAACCGATGAATCAACTCCTCCCGAAAGAGCGAGAAGAACCTTTTTATCTTTAAGCTTCACACGGTATTTTTCAACGGATTGTTCAACAAAATCATCCATTTTCCATTCACCTTTACAACCGCAGATTTCAAAAAGAAAATTGCTCAGCATTTCTTTTCCGTATTCGGTGTGGGTAACTTCGGGATGAAACTGAACTCCGTAAAGCTTTCTTTTTTCATCACACATTGCGGCACAAGGACATTTCGCTGTATTTGCAATGATTTTGAAGTTTTCGGGAGGAGTTTTCACATAATCCGTATGGCTCATCCAACAAACGCTTTCGTACGGAACATTTTTAAACAACGGTTTTTTCTTTGTGAACACAGCGGTTTTTCCGTATTCGCTGCCGTTTTCAGCGCTGCGTATTTCTCCGCCTGCCATATACGCCATAAGCTGACAGCCGTAGCAGATACCGAGAATCGGAATACCTGCATTGAGAATATCCGCAGAATAATGGGGCGACAATTCATCATATACACTGTTGGGTCCGCCCGTAAAAATTATGCCATTATATCCGATATCTTTTATCTCATCAACGGATATTTTGTTATACGGCTTTATTTCGGCATAAACATGCTGTTCACGCACACGCCTTGCAATCAGCTGATTATACTGACCGCCGAAATCAAGCACAAGTATTTTTTCACTCACCGTGTTCACCTCCGTTTTTATAAATCTATTTCCGTATTTTCGTGCGAAACACCGACAAGCAGCGGTTTTATCTTGCCGAGAAATGCATCAACCTGTTCGGGACATCTGCCTATATATGCAGACGGGGTGAGAAGTGTATTCATCTCTTCTTCGGTTAAACCGAATTCTTTTTCTGCCGCCAGACGTGAAAGCAGGTCGCATTCTTCACCGTTTTTCATTTTTGCAGTTGCCTCCATAGAGCATTTGCGGATTGTTTCGTGAAGCTGCTGACGGTTTCCTCCTTTTTTGACCGCTTCCATCATCAGATTTTCTGTTGCAATAAACGGCAGATAATCTTTTACTGTTTTTTCAACAATTTTTTCGTTTACATGAAGTCCGTCGGTAACATTCTGTGCAAGACGGAGAATCGCATCTGCACAGAGGAAGCCTTCGGGCATTGATATACGGCGGTTTGCGGAATCATCCAGAGTACGCTCAAGCCACTGTGTTGAAGCGGTCATCGGTGCATTCATTGCATCAGCCATAAGGTAACGAGCCAACGAGCAAATACGCTCACTTCTCATAGGGTTGCGCTTATATGCCATGGCAGATGATCCAATCTGATTCTTTTCAAACGGTTCTTCAAGCTGTCTGTCGTGCTGGAGAAGCCTTATATCATTTGCCATTCTGTAACAGCTCTGTGCAACCGAAGAAAGAGCGTTAAGAATCCTGCTGTCAACCTTGCGGGGATATGTCTGACCGCAAACATCAAAGCATTCATCAAAGCCGAAATCCGATGCAATCATTCGGTTCATTTCATCGATTTTTGACGTGTTACCCTCAAACAAGTCAACAAAGCTTGCTTCTGTTCCTGTTGTACCTCTGCATCCGAGAAATTTTATGTTTTCAATCGCAAAATCAATCTCGTTGAGGTCGGAAAGAAAATCCTGTATCCAGAGTGTTGCTCTTTTGCCGACAGTTACAAGCTGTGCGGGCTGATAGTGGGTATAGCCGAGTGTTGGCAATGCCTTGTATTTTTCCGCAAAATCTGCAAGATTTGCAATAACCTTTAAAAGCTCCTTGCGAAGATAAATGAGTGCATCACGGTAAATAATCAAATCCGCATTATCGGTTACATAGCAGCTTGTTGCACCGAGATGAATAATTCCCGCCGCTGAAGGTGCAACCTTGCCGTAAGCATAAACATGAGCCATAACATCGTGGCGCACTTCTTTTTCTCTTTTGCTTACGCATTCGTAATCTATGTTTTCGATATTATTTTCCAAATCCGAAACCTGCTCTGCCGTTACGGGAAGACCAAGCTTCATTTCCGCCTTTGCAAGTGATACCCAGAGTCTGCGCCATGTACGATAACGCATATCCGACGAAAAAAGCTCAAGCATATATTTTGAAGCATAGCGTGATGATAAGGGGGATTCGTATTGATTTGTCATTTTTGAGTTCTCCTTATTTTCTTATTATTATGCTGTCTCTTTCCGGACCAACGGAAACATAGGTTATTGGACAGCCGATGGCTTTTTCGATAAATGTTACATAATTCTGTGCCTGCTCGGGCAGGTCATCCCATGAACGGATATCGGAAATATCGCATTTCCAGCCGTCAAGGTATTCAACAACTGGCTTTGCGGAATTTAAGGCAATAGGGAAGGGGAAACGGTCTGTTTTTTCGCCACTGACAAGGTAATGTGTGCAAACGGGAATTTTATCCATATAGCTCAGAACATCAAGCTTGGTAAGTGCAATCTCGGTTGCACCCTGTACCTCAACACCGTATTTTGTTGCTGGGATATCAATGGGGCCGACTCTTCTCGGTCTGCCGGTTTTGGCACCGTATTCAAACCCTGCTTTGCGAAGCTCTTCCGCTTCATCGCCAAACATCTCGCATACAAAAGGACCTTCACCAACACAGGTTGAATATGCTTTGACAACACCCACAACATCATTGATTATTGCGGAAGGTAAGCCCGAACCGATGGGTGCGTATGCCGCCGTAGTGTTTGACGATGTTGTGTAGGGGTAAATTCCGTAATCAAGGTCTCGCAGAGAACCGAGTTGAGCTTCAAAAAGAATGCTTTTACCGCTTGACTGTGCTTCTTTCAGAAACGCACCTGTATCACACACAAAAGGCTTGATTTTTTCGCAATATTCTGAAATCCATTTATCAAGCATTTCTTCCGTATAAGGCTTTGCACCGTATACTTCGGTTAAGGTGAGATTTTTCCATTCCGCCAAATCAGCGAGATGTGCTTTAAGCTCTTCGGGATAGAAAAGCTCACCCGCAAGAATTGTTTTCTTTTGGTATTTATCGGAATAAAACGGAGCTATTCCTTGTTTTGTTGAACCGTATTTTTTATCCTTGAGTCTCATTTCCTCAAGCTCATCCAAATCGCGGTGCCAAGGGAGCAGGAGCGATGCACGGTCACTTATTTTGAGATTTTCAGGGGTAAGTGAAACTCCCTTTTCCATAACATCCTGCATTTCGTTCCAAAGATTTTCGGGGTCAAGAGCAACACCGTTTCCGAGAATATTCACGACACCTTCTCTGAATATACCCGATGGAAGAAGGTGCAAGGCAAATTTTCCGTGCTCATTGATAACGGTGTGTCCTGCGTTCCCGCCGCCTTGATAGCGGACTACAACATCATAGTTTTCAGTCAGCAAGTCAACCATTCTGCCTTTTCCTTCATCGCCCCAGTTGATTCCGACTATTGCACAGTTTGACATTTCAAATCCTCCCTTATATATGCTGCTCAAGGCGTTTCATGACCTCTGCATAAGCATCTTCAACGCCGCCCAAATCACGGCGGAATCTGTCCTTATCAAGCTTTTCTCTCGTTTTGGTATCCCATAAGCGGCAGGTATCGGGGCTGATTTCGTCGGCAAGAACTATTGTTCCGTCAGCAAGTCTGCCGAATTCAAGCTTGAAATCAACAAGTGTAACACCGCATTCAGTCCAGAAAGCTTTCAACTGTTCATTAACTCCAAAGGCATATTTTTTGATTGTTTCTATTTCTTCGGGTGTCGCAAGCTTCATTGCAATTGCGTGATATTCATCCATAAGAGGGTCACCCAAATCATCGTTTTTATAAGAAAATTCAATGGTAGGAGTTTCAAACACAAAGCCTTCCTCAACTCCGTAGCGTTTGGAGAACGAGCCAGCCGCAATATTTCTTACAATCACTTCAAGGGGTACAATGGAAACCTTTTTAACCAGAGTTTCCCTTTCTGAAAGTTCTTTGACAAAATGAGTGGGAATACCGACTCGCTCAAGCCTCTGCATAAGAAGGTTGCTCATTTTGTTATTGATAATGCCTTTGCCTGCGATTGTTCCTTTTTTCAAACCGTTAAATGCAGTTGCATCATCCTTATAGGAAACAATCAAAAGCTCGGGATTATCGGTCTTAAAAACCCTTTTCGCCTTTCCTTCGTAAAGCTGTTCTTTTTTTGTCATTTCCGTGTACCTCCGTTCAAAATTAAAAAAAGGCAATGACACCTTAATGAATAAACATCAAGACGCCATTGCCTATATCCGCTTGTTTAATTTTCGATAAAAAAGAAGGCAGAGACACTTCGAGAATCAAACTCAAAGACGCCTTTGCCTTTAATGCAGATATTATACTCCAACAGACGGCAATTTGTCAACCTCTGATAAAAGATTATTTTTAATACTCACAGCTTCCGGGTGTTCTGTGGAATGGAATAACATCACGGATATTCTCCATACCTGTTACATACATAAGCAGCCGTTCAAATCCCATGCCGAATCCTGAATGGTCGCAGCCGCCGTATTTTCGCAGATTCAGATACCACCAAAGACTTTCTTCGGATATGCCGAGCTCATCCATTCTGTTTTTAAGTAAATCATAGCGCACTTCTCTTTGACTGCCGCCCATAAGCTCTCCCGCACCGGGAACAAGAAGGTCAACTGCAGCAACGGTTTTGCCGTCATCATTCTGATACATATAAAAAGCCTTAATATCCTTTGGCCAATCATAAACAAATACAGGTGCTTTGAAATACTTTTCCGTAAGATACTTTTCGTGTTCCTTGGCAATATCCTGACCGTATTCGGGCTCAAATTCAAAATTTTCTCCCGCTTCTTTAAGGATACGGATCACTTCTTCGTGACGAACTCTCTCAATTTCCGACTCGGTAACAGCTTTCATTCTTTCCCGAAGCGGAAGATTTGTGTATTTTTCAAGAAACGCAAGCTCATCGTCACATTGCTCCATGATATATGACAGCACATTTTTCAGAAAATCCTCTTCAACGTCCATCAGCTGCTCCAAGTCGCAGAACGCCATTTCAGGCTCAATCATCCAGAACTCAGCCATATGAGTTTTGGTGTTGGAGTTTTCTGCACGGAATGTGGGACCGAATGTATATACATTTCCGAATGCCATTGCAAACACTTCTGCTTCCAACTGACCCGTTACCGCTAATGAAGTATGGAGCCCGAAGAAATCGTTTTTATAGTCGGGTTTGTTACCGTTTGCTTCGAGCGTAGTAACCGTAAAGGTGTTTCCTGCACCTTCGGCATCGTTTGCCGTTATCAACGGTGTATGCACATAGAGAAATCCCTGCTCGGTGAAATATCGGTGAACTGCCTGTGCCGCCACGCTTCGTATTCTGAATACTGCCTGAAAAAGTCTCGTTCTCGGTCTGAGATAAGCATTTTCTCTCAAAAATTCAACCGAATGGCGTTTCGGCTGCATAGGATAATCTTCGGGGCAGTCGCCGAGAAGATCTATTTGCGAAACATTAAGCTCAACCGTCTCATTCTGAAAGCCTTGTCTTACGGTTCCTGACGCTTCAACGCAGGAGCCGTTGCGAATTGACTTGATTTTTCCGTCGACATCACTCTCGGCAGAATATACAAGCTGCAGGGATTTGAAGCAGCTGCCGTCATACAGCTCAATAAAGCCCATATTTTTCTGCTTGCGGTGGTTTCTTACCCAGCCTCTTACGGTGACTTCTTTTCCGATTTGCTCTTCGAATTTTTGAAATAAATCTTTGATTTTTATTCTTTTTTCAATACTCATTATAAAAGCACCTCTTATTTACCGCTGTCGCCGTAGTTTGAGAGAACTCTGGCTGACGGGTCGTTTACATTGCATCCTTCCCACTCTTTGTTGGGCATCCAGAAATCTGCAATCATTTCTGCCTGACCGGGATAATATTTTTCAAAAAGCTCTCTGTAAAGAAGTGATTCCTTCGTAAACGGCTGTGCGTGAGAATATTTTGATTTTTTCACTTCATATTCCTCATCTGTGTAACATGTTTCGGCGTATTCTTTAAGATAATCCACCATTGAATGACCTACAGCATCCGAAAATGCAGCCTTTTCACGCCACAGAATTTCATCGGGAAGATAATCTCTTTCAAAAGCATGACGGAGAAGGTATTTTCCCTTTCCGTATTTATTAAGCTTTTTATCGGGGTCAACAGACATAACATACTCAACAAAATCAAGGTCACCGAAGGGTACTCTTGCCTCAAGAGAGTTTGATGAAATACACCTGTCTGCACGAAGAACATCATACATATGAAGCTCACGGATTCTTTTTTGCGCTTCTTTTTGGAAAGCACGAGCATCGGGGGCAAAATCGGTATATTTATATCCGAAAAGCTCATCCGAAATTTCTCCCGTAAGCAAAACTCTTATATCGGTCTGTTCATGAATTGCCTTACAGATAAGATACATTCCCATGCTTGCTCTGATTGTCGTTATATCGTAAGTTCCGAGAATATAAATGACCTCTTCAAGAGCATCAAGAACATCATCCTTTGTTATGATGATTTCCTTATGCTCGCTGCCGATATAGTCCGCAACCTGCTTTGCATATTTAAGGTCAATTGCATCCTCGCTCATACCGATTGCAAATGTTTTAATGGGCTCGCTGCTTTTCTTTGCAGCTACAGCGCATACAAGAGAGGAGTCCAGTCCGCCCGAAAGAAGAAAGCCTACCTTAGCATCGGCAACAAGTCGCTTTTCAATGCCCGCAACAAGCTTATCGTGAATGTTCCTACAAACGGTTTCAAGATCATCGTTGCATACCTTTTTGACCGCCGCTATATCTCGGTAACAGATAAATTCTTTATTTTTATAATAGCATCCCGGAGGAAACGGCATTATTTTATCCGCAATGCCGACAAGGTTTTTCGCTTCGCTGGCAAAAATAATATCTCCGTTTTTATCGTATCCGTAGTAAAGCGGTCTGATTCCGATAGGGTCTCTTGCCGCTATGTATTCCTGTTTTACCCCATCAAATATAACACAAGCAAACTCAGCATCGAGCATCGCAAACATATCTGTGCCGTATTCTTTATAAAGCGGCAGAAGTATTTCGCAGTCGCTCTCGCTTTTAAATGAATATCCTTTTTTTATTAAACGGTCTTTCAGCTTTTCAAAGCCGTAGATTTCACCGTTACAAACAACATAGCTTCCGTCAAGCTCAAACGGCTGCATTCCTTCGGGGTGCAAGCCCATAATTGCAAGCCTGTGGAAACCTACAATCCCCTTACCGGTATCGATTATTTTAGTATCATCAGGCCCTCTTGAAATGGTTTTGTCAAATCCTTTTTTAAATTCATCGGCAGCTGCCTTACTGCTGCACCAGCTCATAATTGAACACATAATATCACTATCCTTATATAAATAATAAATCACTACGAGCCAAGGCAGTTTTTTCAACTGCCTTGGCTGCAATCAAGCGGGGTCAATCCCAAGTTGTAGTGTTTTGAGAATATTCGCTGCAAACTTCATCTTTTATCGAAAGAAAAGCCTTTTCGTACATCGAATCGATTTGTTTTCTTTCAAGAAGCATATCCGGAGTCTGCTCTGTGAATGTCATGTGAGAAATAAATTGAACTTCTGTTTTTTGCATAAGATTATGCTCCTTTCACAAATTTATATTTATCATTCAACATCCTGAAGTGCATCATAGCCTTCTTCTCCGGTTCTGACTTTAACAACATTTTCAACATCATAAACGAAAATCTTACCATCTCCGATGTGTCCCGTATAAAGAATCTTTTTTGCTGCTTCAATTACCGAACGAACGGGAACCTTGCTGACTACAATATCAACCTGCACCTTTGGAAGAAGATTTGCTTCAACCTGAACACCTCTGTAGTATTCGGGTTTACCCTTCTGAACACCGCAGCCGAGAACATGAGATACCGTCATACCTGTAATACCTATGTTCATCATTGCGGTTTTAAGAGCTTCAAACTTTGATTCTTTGCATATAATTTCCACTTTCGTCATTTTAGGCATACTGTCATCAAAGGTTGGAATCTTTTTTACGGGTATCGCCTCTGCAACGGGGATATCGCCTGTAACCTCAATCGGCTTATCTTCATCAGCAACCGTCGTGTCAGGAAGCATTGCAAAGCCGGCATAAGCGGTGAGTAAACCATGTTCCGAAACATCAAGACCTGCAAGCTCGTCTTCAGGCTCTGCACGAAGTCCTATCGTATGCTTGATAGCAAGAAAAACAACGGTAATCACAACCGCAACGTAACCTGCAACCGAAACCACGCCTAAAGACTGAACTCCGAGAAAATGCAGACCGCCGCCATAAAACAAGCCTTTTTCGGTTGAAACACCGGTTGCGAAAAATCCGGTAAGAATTGTTCCGAGTGCACCGCAAACACAGTGCACGGAAACCGCTCCGACGGGGTCATCAATTTTTGCGATTTTATCAAAAAATTCAACCGCAAAAACAACTGTAACACCACAGATAAGTCCGATTATCGCTGCACCTACGGGACTTACCGCATCACATCCGGCCGTTATTCCGACAAGACCTGCAAGAGCTGCGTTATATGTCATTGAAACATCAGGTTTCTTATAGCGAATCCATGTGACGATGAGTGTTATGCAGCATGCAACTGCAGCCGCAAGATTTGTATTGAAGAACACAAGGCCTGCGCTTTCAACAAGCTCGTCGCTGTCCATGCCTACAGTTGAAGCACCGTTGAAGCCAAACCAGCAGAACCATAGAATAAATACACCGAGAGCCGCAAAAGTCAGATTATGTCCGAGAATTGCACGAGGCTTTCCGTTTTTATCGTATTTACCTATGCGGGGTCCGAGAATTTTTGCACCGATAAGAGCACAAACTCCGCCTACCATATGAACCGCTGTTGAACCGGCAAAATCGTGGAATCCAAGTTCACTAAGCCATCCGCCACCCCAAATCCAATGTCCTGAAACAGGATAGATAATGAGAGAAATTGCTGCCGAATAAATACAATATGCGCTGAATTTTGTCCTTTCAGCCATGGCTCCCGAAACAATCGTTGCCGAAGTAGCACAGAAAACCGTCTGAAATATCGCAAAAGCCCAAAGCGGTACGCCTTCAGGTAATATATTGCTGTAATCACCCAGAATAAGAGGGTCTATTCTGCCGAACAAAGCTGAACCGCTTCCAAACATAATTCCGAAGCCGACAAGCCAAAAAGCAGGCGTTCCTATACAAAAATCCATAAGATTTTTCATCAGTATGTTGCCTGTGTTCTTTGCTCTCGTGAAACCGGCTTCACACATTGAAAAACCTGCCTGCATAAAAAATACAAGAGCTGCGCCGATAAGTACCCATATTGTATTAACCGCACTGTATGTCATAAAAATCATTCCCTTCCTTTTTACTTCACGCCGAAAAGAAGGTCGCCGTAAGTCGGGAACGGCCAATACTTTTTAGCTGTTATTTTTTCTGCTTCATCACAAGCTACTCTGAGCTCACACATTCTGACGAGAACCGAATCACGGATTGTGTTTGCTTCTTCACCTATGTTTTCGGCTTTATGAAGAACAACCAGAGCATCCTCAAGCTCATCCGCCTTTTCTGCTATCCTGTCGGTCAGTGCCGAAAGCTTTTTAACAAGACCGCACTCATAGCTGCAGGCAACGCTTTCATCAAGAGCCTTCTTTGCCGCAGCAGATTTTGCAAGCTCTGCAGCATAAGCTTCAACTGCAGGAGCAATTTCTGTTTTTGCCATATCCGCCATGGTATTTGCTTCGATAACAACCGTCTTACAGTAGTTTTCAAGAGTAATCTCATAGCGGGAGTTAAGTTCCGCTTCGGAGAAAACACCGTGAGAGGTAAGCATCTGAACATTCTTTTTATCAAGAAGATGAGGCACGCAGTCGGGAGTTGTACGGTAGTTCAGAAGACCTCTGTTTTCGGTAGCTTCTTTAATCCACGCATCATCATAGCCGTTACCGTTGAAAATAATATTTTTATGGTCTTTGATTGTTTTGCGAATCATTTCGTGAAGAGCAGATTGAAAATCGTCCGCTTTTTCGAGCCTGTCGGCATAAATCTTAAGGCTCTCCGCAACTGCGGTGTTAAGCATAATATTTGCACATGCAATGCTGTTTGATGAACCGAGCATGCGGAATTCAAATTTATTGCCCGTGAACGCAAACGGAGAGGTACGGTTTCTGTCGGTAGTATCTCTGTTGAACTTCGGGAGAACGTCAACGCCCAGCTTCATCTGCGTTTTTTCTGCGGCATTGTAAGGAGTGTCAGCCTCAATGGCATCAAGAATAGCAGATAATTCATCGCCAAGGAATATAGATACAACTGCGGGTGGCGCCTCATTTGCACCTAATCTGTGATCGTTGCCCGCCGTTGCAACAGAGATACGAAGTAAATCCTGATAATCGTCAACCGCTTTGATTACCGCACAGAGGAAAAGAAGAAACTGTGCATTTTCATAAGGTGTTTCACCCGGAGAAAGAAGGTTAACACCTGCATCGGTTGCGAGTGACCAGTTGTTGTGCTTGCCGCTGCCGTTTACTCCTGCAAAAGGCTTTTCATGAAGCAGACAGACAAGTCCGTGCTTTGCCGCAACCTTCTGCATAATTTCCATAGTCAGCTGATTATGGTCGGTTGCGATATTTGTGGTTGTATAA
>CALGRR010000055.1 GCA_937880805.1 uncultured Clostridia bacterium | reverse complement strand
CTGCTCCACCGATATAATATATTTCACCTGGACGATTCCATAAACATCTGGAAAATCCAGATATCATACGTACACGAAAATGACTTGGTAACACTGCTTGCATCATAGTATTCCTCCTAACTGTCTATCAGATTTGGATGCAAAATAGTCTCTACGGTTTCTCCCGCCTTCTTTCTTACGATACCCGTTTGTATTCCGCTCTCCTTCTCTTCTGCGTTCACCATTATGCGCACGCTCTTGTCCCCTGTCACGTCTTCCTTTTCTGTCCTTGCGCTCTGAACCGTCTCTGTGGCCATGCTTCCGCCTTCCGGGCTCCTCTGCCACAATTTCCTGCAAATCCTCACCCACCTGCATTTTCACAAGTGCCGTTAAGATTTCCATAGGGTCTGCTTCCAGTTCTGCCAGCTTATCTTCCAGTTTTTCCTGTAAACCGGCCAAATCACTCTCTCCCGCTTTATCCGCCGCAGTCTGTAACAGTTTATCAATCTTAATAGCCATAATCTGGGAAGCTTTCGGGATTTTCTGCTCCGTCATTTTTGTCTTGCAGACTCTCTCGATATCACGAATCTTGTACAAATCCCTGCCGTAAGCAAAGGTAAACGCCATACCCTCTTTGCCTGCACGTCCGGTACGCCCGATGCGGTGCACGTAATATTCTATATCCTGGGGAATATCGTAATTGAATACCGCTTCCAAATCATCTACGTCGATACCGCGGGCTGCCACATCTGTGGCAATCAGAATTTCCAAGCCACCGTTTTTGAAGCGGTTCATAACAAAATCCCTTTGTTTCTGGGTCATATCTCCATGGAGCCCTTCCGCCTGTATTCCCCTGTTCTTTAAATTCTCCGTAAGCTCATCCACCATCTTCTTTGTATTACAGAAGATAATGGAGCGTTTAAAACCATATAACTCCAGCAGCCTGCATATCACTTCTTCTTTGTAGATATTTTTCACCACAAAATAATATTGTCTGATAAGGGGGATTGTCAATTCTTTTTTAGTCACTTTTATGGTAACTGCTTCCTTTTGATAGGCATCCGTGATATCCAGAATCGCCTGGGGCATGGTTGCCGAAAACAGTGCTGTCTGATGGTCGTTCTCTATTTGCCCCAAAATGGTCTCCATATCTTCTCTAAAGCCCATGTTCAACATCTCGTCCGCTTCATCCAATACTACCATTTTTACATTCTGTACTTTTATGGTATGTCTGCGCATGTGGTCCATCACACGTCCCGGCGTACCTACGATAATCTGCACACCGCCTTTTAGCGCTTTAATCTGACGCTCGATATCCTGACCGCCGTAAACAGGCAACACTCTAATACCGTGCATATATTTGGCAAACTTTCTAAGTTCCTCCGCCGCCTGAATTGCCAATTCCCTGGTGGGACACAAAATAATTCCCTGTAAAGAACGGTCCCCCTCTTCAACACGCTGCAACATAGGGATACCGAAGGCTGCCGTCTTTCCGGTACCGGTCTGTGCCTGTCCGATTACATCCCTTCCTTCCATAAGCACCGGTATTGCCTGCTTTTGGATAGGGGTCATATTTTCAAATCCCATCTCTGTTACAGCCCGCAGAATCCTTTTATCTATATGCGCATCCTCATAACGCAGTTCTTCTGTTTCATCAAACAATTCTTTTTCAAAGTTCTCAATCATTCTGTTAATTAATCCTTTTCTGCCTATCCATTTTCACTTACTATTTTTTCACCTATTAATTTATACACCTTTTTTCACATAAAAACAACGCCCATTTTCAGGACGTTGTTTTGTTTGCTTTTACATTTTAAATACGCTTACAGATTCTTCCATCTGACCTGCAACCTCTTTTAAGGTAGTTGCCTGTTCAGCCATATTCTGTACGATTGCAGCCACTTCAGTAGTAGAAGCAGAGGTTTCCTCGGTACCTGCCGCATTTTCTTCTGCAATTGCGGTCAGATTCTGTACAACATCTACCACATTAATACGGGCTTCATCCAGTTTACCCATACTCTCAGAAATCGCTTTCACACCTTCTAAGGAAATATCAATACCCTTCTTTACTTCTTCGAATCCGGTACCGGTCTTCTCCACATTTGCACTCTGTTGCGTATCCTCTTTTCTTCATTTCTGCAAATCAGCCCCAACAGTTTCCTATACTCTTTGCAAGAGGATGTATCATATTCAGTTGGCTCGATGTTGCCGTACCATAATTCTTCAAGGATTCTCATACCGCATCCTCCTCATAGATCATCTCACGCATAATAATCTCCTCTGCACGATTGCGGATGCTGTTCATAGCTCCAACCCACGCCATCTGATCGTGTTGCTTCATGCCCTCTGTCACGCCTTCAGATGCCTTTATCTGTTCGATGATAAGTTCAAGGCGGTTCTGTGCCAGCTCATTCAAATCAGCCAGATATGTCCACAATTCACCGCTGAGACAAAGATCATTGAAGCGAATGGGTTGTGTTCCTTGAGATAATCTCTGTGCATACGTCCCCACCGACCAATAGGTCTGTTTTCCTCCGGTAAGCGAATATTGGGAATATAGTAATCACCACAACGAATATAGTTCAGTTCCTGCATAATATGTTCCTCCATAATATCGAAAGTATAAGCGTTAAGATAAAAAATGAGTGATGCTCGGTCTTTCGACCTGGCATCACTCATTTTTCGTTGTTGATTACCAACCCCGTCTGACAGATGCCGTAAAATAGTTAAATTTTAGGTTTAACTGTTTTACGAACACCCATCATTCTCGGCGGTTTTTTCTTCATTTATTCGGGTATCTCAAAACAGCATCAAGATTACCGTTATAAACTTCTATATAGTTTTCATCACATACACTTATAAACAAATCTCCGTCGACAATTTCAACATTGCAATCTACAAAATCTTCAAACAGCACTTTTTCGCTTCTTATATCATAAATCTGACGTTCTTTAAAGCGATAGTCACCCTCTATCTTACTCATAAGAATCAAACCAGCTTCTTCATATACATATACACTACCATCTTCTCCTCTTTTGTAGCATACTGTATAAACCATTTTGTTGGTTCTTTTGTCATACATACTAAGCTGTGCCGTTCCGTCTTCAGAATAATCCCAGATTTCATAATAATTTTTGTATTCTTTAAAATCGATTGTGCGTATCTTACTATCTATAGTTTCCACCAAATTTCCATCAATATCAAAAATATAATGTTGGCTTTCATCGGAACAATAAAACAAGCCGTCTTCAAAAACAGCCTTTGCTTTCATTCCGTTCGCCTTACATACTATAGGTTCGTCATCTTCTGCAAATCTGTATATATCCTCATATTTATATATCAATTTACCCGCATAAAATAAATACTCTCTTTTTTCCTCTTCCGATTGAGTATAGGTAACTACTTTCTTTTTGTTTTCATCAATTATCATATACTTGTTGTTCGGAAGCGATATTTCAAAATATTCACCTTCAAAAGAATTAATATCTTTATAAATCGGATCTATAAACCACTTTCCTTTCGTATCAATAACACCGTAAAGATCATTTTTTTCAACAACAAGATACCCATTTTTAAACTCTGAAGCGTAATCATATTCATCAAAAACAAAGTTTCCGTTTTCGTCAATTATTCTGAACACAGTGTCCTCTTCTGCAATAGAATTATAAACAGGAAGGTACCCGCTGTTAAAAGCTCTGTCAGTCATATAGCCATCAACTTTAAAGAGCAAATTTCCGTTATAATCATAAACCTCCATTCGCGAAGGGGCATCTTCTGTTTTATAGTAGCTTATTATAAGTTTATTATCCTTATGCTCTCTGAGCTCTCCGTTATGTCCCATATCTATAACCCAAGAACCATCCGAAGCTGCAAGTGCAGAACCGTATTTCATTTTATAATCGGAATCTACAAAAGAATTGAAATACAGTAATCTCTCTCCGTTATCCAAATCAACATAAAAAATGCTCGGATATATCGGATCAACAACTACTCTTCCATCTTTTGTCATAACCCCGTAATATGAAAGATCATCGGCACCGCCTTCTGCTGCAAATCTGGTATAATTCTTGCACATACCGATAAACGGCACAAGAGGACCGTAATCGTTTCGGGGAATAAGAGTCGGCGAATCTCCTTCATACCATTTTTTATAAACTGTTTCTTCTTTATTTTGTTTTTGAGCTTCAAGATTTTCTACGGGTAATGCAGGCAGAGTTTTATCTGTTTCCTGATTATTCTGCTGAATTACCGTTGTTGTTTCTTTTTCAGATTTCAAATTACCGTTGCAACCAAACAACACCACTACAGATACCGCAACAAGTATTAACAATAAAAATTTCATAGAATTAAAATTCATTTTTACGCCCCCTCTAAAATTAATCAAAACCATTCAAATCTTGATTTAATTGTAAAGACGGAAAAATATTTTGTCAATAATTGTTACAAAACTGTAATTTGAAATTACAAAATTGTAATTAATAAAATCCTTCTTGATTTGATTATTGCTCTGTGTTATTATTAAATCAGAAATCAATCGGAGGAACGCTTATTATGAAAAATGCCTATGCTTCCCCTGCCGAAAGCCGTTCGGGCAAATATCTTTTCTGCCATTTTGTGGGCAACGCACCCGAGGAAGAAAGAATTCATTTTGCCGTAAGTGCAGACGGATATAATTTCAGACCGCTTAACAACAATGAGCCCGTTATTATTCAGCAGGGCGGCAAAAAATGCGTTCGTGACCCCTATATTTTCAAAGGTGAAAACGGATATTATTATATAATCGGCACGGATATGAAAAGCGATGAAGGGTGGGTTTCAAACCACGCTCTTGTTACCTGGAAATCGAGTGATTTAATTAACTGGACTGACGAAACAATCATTGACATCCGCGATTTCGGCGGTGAATTTGCAAACACAAACCGTTCGTGGGCACCGCAAGCAATATGGGATGCCGAAAAGCAGAGCTATATGGTTTACTGGGCAATCTCAACAGTTGAAAACGATGTTGCACAGCTTTATTTCGCATATACCGATGATTTCAAAACTCTCACAAAGCCCGAGCTTCTTTATCAGCGACCCGGTATTCAGACAATAGACGGCGATATAGCTTATAACAAAGATAACGGTTATTACTACCTTTATTTCAAGCACGACGAGGACCAGACAATAGCTTTTGTTAAATCGAAAAAGCTTACGGGTCCCTATGATACGGAGCCGGTTGTTTGCTC
The DNA here is from genome assembly GCA_937880805.1 of uncultured Clostridia bacterium. Lineage (GTDB taxonomy): Bacteria > Bacillota > Clostridia > Oscillospirales > Acutalibacteraceae > CAG-177. Next base: position 7,096 of record CALGRR010000055.1, on the reverse strand, counting down.
GCTTTCCGAAAACGGAGTTGAGGGCAGTTCAATTTATAACATAACGGGCACGGATTATTGGGTTATGATTATGGATGAATACGGAAAAGGCAGATTTTTTGCACAGCAGACAAAGGATTTTGAAAGCTTTTCTGCACTTGACCCCGAAAAATACAGCTTTGACGGAGTTCGCCCCCGCCACGGCTCGGTTGTTGCAATCAGCGATAATGAATACGAAAATCTTATAAAGGCTTTCGGTATTTCAGAATAAACAAATTATTTATATAACAGGAGGTTTTTCCAATGGCCAACAGATTTGTATTAAACGAAACATCTTACCACGGTGCGGGTGCAATTAAAGAAATTGCAGCTGAAGTTCAGGGCAGAGGCTTCAAAAAATGCTTCGTTTGCTCTGACCCCGACCTTATCAAATTCGGCGTAACAAAGAAGGTTACCGACATTCTTGATGCTGCTGAAATTCCCTATGAGATTTACAGCGAAATCAAGGCAAATCCCACAATCGAAAATGTTCAGACCGGCGTTGCAGCTTTCAAGGCAAGCGGTGCAGACTGCATCGTTGCTATCGGCGGCGGCTCATCAATGGACACGGCAAAGGCAATCGGTATCATCATCACAAACCCCGAATTTGCCGATGTTGTTTCGCTTGAGGGCGTTGCTCCCACAAAGAATAAGTGCGTTCCCATCATTGCTGTTCCCACAACCGCAGGCACAGCAGCAGAGGTAACAATCAACTATGTTATCACCGATGCTGCAAAGAACCGCAAGATGGTTTGTGTTGACGTTCACGATATTCCCGTTGTTGCAGTTGTTGACCCCGAAATGATGGCTTCAATGCCCAAGGGTCTCACCGCTGCAACCGGTATGGATGCTCTTACCCACGCAATTGAAGGCTATATCACCAAGGGTGCTTGGGAAATGAGCGATATGTTCCACATCAAGGCAATCGAAATCATCGCAAAGAGCCTTCGCGGTGCTGTTGAAAACACAGCAGAAGGCAGAGAGGGTATGGCACTCGGTCAGTATATCGCAGGTATGGGCTTCTCAAACGTAGGTCTTGGCATTGTTCACTCGATGGCTCATCCCCTCGGTGCTGTTTATGACACACCTCACGGCGTTGCAAACGCAATCATTCTTCCCACAGTTATGGAATATAATGCTCCCGCAACGGGCGAAAAATACCGTGACATCGCAAAGGCAATGGGCGTTGAAGGCGTTGACGCAATGAGCCTTGAAGATGCAAGAAAGGCTGCCGTTGATGCCGTTAAGCAGCTTTCTGCTGATGTTGGCATTCCCGCTGACCTTAAGGAAATTGTTAAGGCAGAGGACATTCCCTTCCTTGCACAGTCGGCATTTGATGATGCCTGCCGCCCCGGCAACCCCAGAGATACCAGCGTTGAAGAAATCACAGCTCTTTACAATTCACTTATGTAAAAAAACAGAGGAGAGTTATTATGCCTAAAATCACCTTTATGGGTGCAGGCAGCACCGTTTTCGTAAGAAACGTTATAGGTGACTGTATGTGCACCCCTTGCCTTCGAGAAAGCACTATCGCTCTTTATGACATCGATGAAGAAAGACTTGAAGACAGCTACATAATTCTCAGTGCTCTTAATAAAAACATTAATGAAGGCCGCTGCAAAATCGAAAAATACTGCGGTGTTGAAAACAGAAAAGATGCACTCAGAGGTGCAGATTTTGTTGTTAACGCAATTCAGGTTGGTCTTTATGACCCCTGCACAATAATCGACTTTGAAGTGCCCAAAAAATACGGTCTTCGCCAGACTATAGCCGATACACTCGGCATCGGCGGCATTATGAGAGGTCTTCGCACGATTCCCGTTCTTCGCGATTTTGCAAGAGATATGGAAGAGGTTTGCCCGAATGCGTGGTTCCTCAACTACACAAATCCGATGGCGATTCTCACCGGCTATATGCAGAGATACACAAAGGTTAAAACAATCGGTCTTTGCCACAGCGTTCAGAGCTGCTCAAGAGATTTGCTCAACCGTTTGGGTATGGAGGATAAACTTGAAGGCAGAAAAGAGCTTATCGCAGGCATTAACCATATGGGCTGGCTGCTTGAAATTCAGGATAAGAACGGCAACGACCTCTATCCCGAAATTCGCAGAAGAGCTGCAGAAATGAATGCAAACGAAAAGCACAGCGATATGGTAAGATTTGAATATATCAAAAATTTCGGATATTACTGCACCGAATCCAGCGAGCACAATTCCGAATATAACTGCTTCTATATCAAATCAAAATATCCCGAGCTTATCGAAAGATACAACATTCCTCTTGACGAATACCCCCGCCGCTGCGTAAATCAGATTGCAGGCTGGAAGGCTGAAAAAGAAAGAATTCTTGATAACGGCCAGATTACCCACGAGCGTTCGGGCGAATATGCTTCATACATAATGGAAGCTCTCGTTACCGGCGGCCCCTACAAAATCGGCGGCAATGTTCTCAACACCGGTCTTATCGATAACCTTCCCGCAGATGCCTGCGTTGAAGTGCCCTGCCTTATCGACGGCAACGGAATTCATCCCTGCCACGTAGGCAAGCTCCCCGTTCAGCTTGCGGCAATGAACCAGACGAATATCAACGCTCAGCTTCTTACAATTCAGGCTGCCGTTACTCAGAAGAGAGAAGATATTTATATGGCGGCAATGCTTGAGCCTCACACCGCAGCCGAGCTTTCGATTGATGAAATCAAGGCTATGGTTGATGAGCTTATTGAAGCTCACGGCGAATTTATGGCGGAATATAAATAAGTTATTATGCAAAAACTGCGTATCGGAAAAACCGATACGCAGTTTTTTTGTTTCTTCATTATTAACCGAGAAGGTTTTCAACAAGCTCGATTACTTTTGCGAAACCGCCGCTGAAAGCATCAAGAAAAGCTGATACATCTGCACCGGTAAGCTTTGAAATGATTTCTGCGATGTAATAGGGAATATCGCTGAGCATAGCAATAATTGCCATCATTTTAATCCACCTCCGTTGTTTTGTGAATTAATTTTACCATATACGGCAGTTTTTATCAATAGGCAAAGATATGCATATGTGTATAATGTTTTCTATTCTTCAAAAATTTTCTGAACATTTGTTCGATTTTCTATTGAAATTTCAGTTTTATGGGTGTATAATACGGTTGTGAATTTCAGGAAAGGGTGCGTTTCAATGGCAGAACGGGCATATCTTTGCATTGACCTCAAAAGCTTTTTTGCTTCGGTTGAATGTGTTGACAGAGGGCTTGACCCTTTTAAGGCAAACCTTGTTGTTGCCGACCCTTCAAGAGGAAGCGGTGCTATCTGCCTCGCAATTTCGCCCGCTATGAAGGCTCTCGGAATTCATAACCGCTGCCGTGTTTTTGAAATTCCCAAAAGCGTTGAATATATCACCGCCCTGCCCCGTATGAAACGGTATATGGAGATTTCCGCAGACATTTACTCGGTTTATCTTCAATATATCAGCCCCGAGGATATTCACGTTTATTCCATTGACGAATGCTTTATTGATGTTACGCAGTATCTTAAAATGTATCGCAAAACACCGAAAGAGATGGCGGTTATGCTGATAGATGCGGTTTTTGAGAAAACGGGAATATGTGCCGCTGCGGGCATCGGAACAAACCTTTTTCTTGCAAAGGTTGCACTTGACATTACCGCAAAGCATACCGATGACCACATAGGCTGCCTTAATGAAGAGGAATTCAGACGCACCGTTCAGCTTCATCAGCCCATAACGGATATATGGAATGTTGGCAGAGGAACCGCAAAAAGGCTTGAAAAATACGGAGTTTTTGACCTTAAAGGCGTTACGGAATTACCCGAAAAGCTTCTTTACAAAGAATTCGGAGTAAACGCAAAGCATCTTATTGAGCACGCAAACGGAATTGAGCCCTGCACAATAAAGGATATTCAGTCCTTCAAACCCAAAAGCACCTCACTCTCACACAGCCAGATACTTTTTGAGGATTATAACAGCAATGATGCCCTGCTTGTGCTCAAGGAAATGGTTGATAAGCAGGTTCTGGAATTGGTTGAGAAAAGGCTTGTTACGGACTCAATTTCGCTTTATATCGGATACTCAAAGGATGTTGCAAAATCCACGGGAGGCACAAGAAAAATCGGCGAATTCACAAACTCATATAAGAAGCTTATGAGTTATTTTGAAGAGCTTTACCTGGAAACAACGCTCAAAAATTTTCCTATAAGAAAAATCGGAATAGGTCTTAACAATCTTCAGGATGACTCAATGGCAAGCATAACTTTTTTTACCGATTATGAGGCTGAAGAAAAAGAAAAGCATCTTCAGCAGGCAATCATTTCAATCAAAAACAAATACGGCAAAAATGCCGTTCTTAAAGGAATAAGCTACACGGAGAAGGGAACTGCGAGAACAAGAAACAAGCTCATAGGCGGACATAACGGAGAATAAAAAAGACACAGCGGTCTGTGTCTTTTTAAGTGTGTTATTTCATAAGTTCCGTTGCGTTACGAAGTGCTTCAACAGAAAAAGAAAGAATTCTTCCCAGACCGTCGGGGCCGATATTAAGAAGATAGTTTATGCCAAGACCGTTAAGCCTTGCTCTTCTTTCGGCAATCTCTTCGGGTTTAATCCAATTCTGGTCATAATATTTATAGCCCCACGAGCTGTTGAGCGTTCCCGCTGTTTCATAAAGTCCGTAGGGAGAATATTTAAAGCCGTCAATACGGTTCATATCTCCGTCTGTTTCCTCTTTGAATTCGGTGGGATATTCGTTATCGCCGAGTGACACATAATCATATGCACCGTTGCCTATTCTTGAATTTATAAGGCAATCGGGCTGATATTCTTTAACAAGCCGGTTAAGCTCAAGGCTTTGCTCTTTTGTTATTGTGTGAGGCACATCAAACCATATAAGGCACAAATCCCCGTAACCCGTGAGAATTTCTTTTACCTGCGGCTTGATTTTTTCTTCAAAGCAGATTGAGAAATCCTTTTTATCTCTTTCGGGATAATCCCAGTTATTATCCCAGGAAGAGCCCGAGCAGCCCGTTAAATTGGCGTGAGGATGATGCCAGTCAAGCTCCTGCGAATAATAAAGCCCGAATTTAAGCCCGTGCTTATAGCAAGCCTCGCCGAGCTCGGCAACAACATCTCTGCCAAACGGAGAAGCGTCAACAATATTAAATGAATCTGCTTTTGATCTGAACATTGCAAAGCCGTCGTGATGCTTTGAGGTGAAAACAAAATATTGCATTCCGCAATCCTTTGCAAGGCGAATCCATTCATCGGCATTGAAATAAATCGGATTGAATATTTTTGCAAGGCTCTCATATTCGGCATTGGGAATTGCCATAAAGCTCTGAATCCATTCGGCGTAATCACGCACTCTTCTGCCTTTATATTCACCGCCGAGCAGGGAATAAAGCCCCCAATGAGCCATCATTCCGTATTCTGCGGATTTAAACCATTCTCTGTTATTCATATCAAAAAAATCCTTTCTGTTATTAAATCCATAATATAATTGTGTCCGCGTTTTGTCAAGCAAAGGAGGTTGCTTTAATGGAAGAAAAATCAGACAGAGCGAAACAGTTTATGCCCTTTGCGGCTCTTACGGGCTTCTATGACCTTGTGGAAGAAAGAGAGCACATTGCCGAGCCCCGCCGCGAACGCTCCGATGAGGAAAACCGGATTCTTAACGAAAAAATATTTTCTTTGAAAAAAGGTATGTTCGTAAAAATAAAACATTATCTTACCGATTCATATGAAACGGTTGAGGGAAGAATTTTTTGCATAGATTTTGTTTTCCGCACTCTTACGGTTAATAAAACCCACATATTATTTGAGGATATTTATGAGATAGAAACAGTATATTAAAAAATCCCTTTTGCGGAAAATACCGCAAAAGGGATTGGTTTTTATCAAAGCAAATCTGCTATATCGTAAATAAGCTTTTCTGTTTTCTCCCAGCCAAGGCAGGGGTCTGTTATCGACTTACCGTAAACGCATTCGCCGATTTTCTGTGCACCGTCTTCTATGTAGCTTTCAATCATAAAGCCTTTGACAATCTTTTTAACATCGGCATCGTGGCGGCAGCTGTGAAGAACCTCTTTTGCAATTCTCACCTGCTCAAGATACTTTTTGCCCGAGTTTGCGTGATTTGTGTCAACAATAACGGCAGGGTTTGCAAGAGAGCTTTCGGCATAAACCTGAGCAAGATGAACAAGGTCTTCATAGTGATAGTTGGGAAGCGACTGACCGTGCTTATTGACATATCCTCTGAGAATTGCGTGTGCGTGGGGGTTTCCCTCTGAATGAACCTCCCAACCGCGGTAAATAAATGTGTGCTTATGCTGTGCGGCGGTGATTGAATTCATCATAACCGAAATATCGCCGCTTGTGGGATTCTTCATACCAACGGGAATTTCAATGCCGCTGGAAACAAGTCTGTGCTGCTGATTTTCAACCGAGCGTGCACCGATTGCAACATAGCCGAGAATATCGCTCAGATACCTGTAGTTTTCAGGGTAAAGCATCTCATCGGCACAAGAAAAACCTGTTTCCTTGAGTGCTCTCATATGAAGCTCTCTGATGGCAACAATGCCCTTATACATATCGGGCTTTTCGTTGGGATTGGGCTGATGAAGCATACCCTTGTATCCGTCACCCGTTGTTCTGGGCTTATTGGTATAAATTCTGGGAACGATAAATATTCTATCGCTTACCTTATCCTGAACGGTACGAAGGCGTGAAATATAATCAATAACGCTGTCTTCATTATCTGCCGAGCAGGGGCCGATTATAAGAACAAGCTTATCGTTTTTGCCTTCAAAAATATCCTTAAGCTCAATCGCTCTTTTATTAACAATGTTTTCAAGCTCATAGGTTAAAGGATACTGCTCCTTTACCTCCTGCGGAATAGGGAGCTTTCTTTCAAAAACCATACTCATAAATGTCACTTCTTTGTTTTAAAATATAAGCGAAATTTTACACCATATTACTGAAAAATTCAATAGGGAAACCGAAAAAACAATGAATTTTTTGCAACATTAAGTCAGGACCTCCGGCTAAGCCGGAGGCTTGATTAAGCCCTATAAGGGCACTA
>CALGRR010000054.1 GCA_937880805.1 uncultured Clostridia bacterium | reverse complement strand
AAAGCGGCGAAAAGACTCGCTTTCGGGCAGGTTCGGATTACTCCATTCACCTTAACAGCTTTGATTTTAAACTTTATTGCAGCTTATGTCAAGTGCAATCGGAATAGAGCTCTTTCATATCGTCAAGCACATAAAGAAAATCATCATCTGAAAAATTGACCGCTTCAAGCATTTCCTTGAACTTTTCCAACGGATACCCGTGAAGATCCGATGTCACATAAATCATTTTATCACCCTCTGTTTTATCCGCCCAACGCAACATCAAGTGCCATCATCAGCGTAAAACCAACGCAAAATACGGCACATTCCTTTGCCGTTGTTTCATTTATAAGCTCATCAATAACAACATATATCATTGCTCCCGCCGCAAACGCAAGCAGATACGGCAAAATGGGAACAATAATTTCCGCTGCTGCAATCGTCAGCAAAGCTGCCAGCGGTTCGGCAATTCCCGAAACCACTCCGCACATAAACGATACCGATTTTTTATGCCCCGCCGCATTAAGCGGCAGCGAAATAATAGCACCCTCGGGCAGATTCTGTATTGCAATGCCCAAAGAAAGTGCAAGTGCCCCCGCCGCCGATATTTCCGTGCTTCCCGAAAGCAGGCCCGCATAAACGGCACCAACCGCCATCCCCTCGGGAATGTTATGCATCGCAACGGCAAAAACAAGCATAGCAGTTTTTCCGGGCTTTTCCGCCTCTATTCCTCTTATGTTTATTCTTTTAACGGCAAAATCCAGACCTATGAGCAAAAGCACTCCCAGCCAGAAGCCGATAACAGCAGGCAGAAAAGCAAGATTTTTATAATCCGATGAACGGTCTATCGCAGGAATCAAAAGACTCCACACACTTGCCGCAGTCATAACACCCGCCGCAAAAGCAGTCATTTTTTTGCCGTAAAAAGGTTTTGAAAAATTGTTCTTTATAAAAAGCACGCAGGCTGCACCCAAAGATGTTCCTGCTAACGGTAACAGTACACCTGCGATAACGGATAAATCCAAACTCTGCACCTCTTTCAAAAACGTTCTCATTTTCAGCCTATTCTTTTTTTGAAAAAAGGTGCAAAAAGCGGGGAAATTCCCCGCTTTAATTCACATCATATCATTAACAATTCTATCTGCCCCCGAGCCTTTTTCTTCAACACGGAAGCTTGCCATAATCTCTTCAACCGCAAGCCTTGATTCCTCTGAATAAAGCTCCTCTATGCAGGCGGAGCGATATTCCGAATAAACGCTTTCGCCTTTATCGTCAAGGCTTTCTTTCATTACGGCAAAAACGCAGTCATCATAAATAACAAGCTCAACGCTGTTATCCGCCATTGCATAAACCTTATCGAAAAATCCCTCGGGATAGCCGTCAGAGCCCTTTTTAAGAATCACGGATGCCGATGGACTGTAGCCGAGTGCCTGCACGGTTGAAGAAAAAGCATCAACGCTGTCGATTTCCGCCGCGGATATTCCCTCAAATCTTGTGAGAAGCTCGGTTTTTTCTTTCTGCGAAATCTGTTCGCCGTCTGCCGCATAAAAATATTCACACACTGTGCGGAAGCAAACATAGTTTTCGTGAAAATAATCCTGAATTACCGATTCCGATTCGGCATGATCCGTTCCTTTATCGTAAACGGAATTGAAAATCGCATCGGAATACGCCTGAGTTGTGTAAATTTTCGTTAAAGTCTGCCTTGAAACACCGATTTCTTTATAATGATTTTTTAATCGGACCCAAAGATTGTTCACCGTTTCCGAAACACCAACTTTTTCCGAAACAGAAAGACTCAGCTTCAGATTTTTAAACATAGTGTTCACCGCAACATATTCCTTGCATTCTTCGGTTGCCGCAGCCTTTGCCTCATCTTTTTTCGGCTTTTCCGAAAGCCCGTAGTCTGCCGGACGTGAAATAACCTTATCCAGATAATAAGCGAAAATTTCATTATCTATTTCCGCACCCGAAATATCAAGAACCGTTTTTTTGCTCTGCGTGCAGCCGCAGGCAGATATAATCATAATCATTGCAAGAAGCAACGCCGTTAATCTTTTCAAGAGTTTTCCTCCCTATTGAAATATCAATATAGTTATATCATAAAATTCAGCTATAATCAATGTTAATAAAAAAACTGATAAAAATTTTAAAAAACTCTTTATTCCTAAAAATAATTGTTGTATAATTAAAATGTATTAAATTTTATCAGGAGTGACTAATATGGAAAAAATCAAACTTTTCATTGCCGGCGATGAATATAATATTTCAACCGATAACGATCTTGATTATGTTGCCCAGCTCGGTGCAGAGCTCGACAGCAAAATCAGCACTCTTATGCGTGAAAGCGCAAGAATATCAATCACTCAGGCAGCCATTGTTACCGCACTTGAATATGCGGATGCCGCTAAAAAGAGCGAAATGACATCAGAGAATCTCCGCGGTCAGATTCAGGAATATCTCGAAGATGCCGCAAGAGCAAGAACAGATGCCGAAATTTCAAAGCGTGAAGCAGAAAGACTTGCAAAAGAGCTTGCTTCAACAAAGGCTGCAAAATAATGTCTGAAATTCTTGCACCCGCAGGCAGCTTCGACGCTGTTGTTGCCGCAGTAAGATGCGGTGCAAACGCAGTTTATCTTGGCGGAAAAGCCTTTAATGCAAGGCGTAATGCCTCAAATTTTACCGAAGATGAGCTTGCAAAAGCGATTGAATACTGCCACAAAAGAAACGTTAAGGTCTATATGACTCTTAACACTCTCATCGGTGACGGTGAGCTTGAAAATGCATATGAAGCGATTGAGTGTGCCTGCCGGATCGGTGCAGACGCACTCATTTTGCAGGATCTTGGGCTTGCCGCAATAGTTCGGCAGGCTGCTCCTCTTATGCCTCTTCACGCTTCAACCCAGATGTCGGTGCAGAGTGCACAAGGTGTTGAGATTCTCGAAAAGCTCGGCTTTTGCCGTGCAGTTGTTGCGAGAGAGCTTTCCGAAAAAGAAATAAAAACAATCTCTGAAAAAACGAACGCAGAGCTCGAAGCTTTTGTTCACGGTGCTCTGTGTATGTGCGTTTCGGGTCAATGCCTTATGAGCTCCGTGCTTGGCGGAAGAAGCGGCAACCGCGGTCTTTGTGCCCAGCCCTGCCGTCTTCCCTTCGGCGTTAATTCAAAAGGCGGAAATAATTTAAGTCTTAAAGATTTATCTCTTGTTGAAGAGCTTGACCGAATGAAAAATGCGGGTGTCTGCTCCTTCAAAATTGAGGGCAGAATGAAAAGACCCGAGTATGTTGCCGCAGCCGTAACCGCCTGCAAAAACGCAAAAGAAGGCAAAAAAGACGAAAAACTCAACGCTTCCCTGCAAGCCGTGTTTTCCCGTTCGGGCTTCACGAAAGGCTATTTTGAAAGCAGGCTCGGCAAGGATATGTTCGGCACAAGACGCAAAGAGGATGTTGAAAGTGCTTCGGGTGTTCTTAATGAGCTTTCAAAGCTTTATGAAAAAGAAAACCCGATTATTCCCGTCAGCTTCAGCTTAACCTTCAGAAAAAATGCTCCATTAACCCTTGAAGCTTCTGCCTTGGGTAAAACGGTTACTGCTGTCAGCGAAGTCTGCCCCGCCCCTGCATTAAACAAGCCTCTGAGCAAAGCCGAGCTTTCCGAAAGGCTTTCAAAATGCGGCGGAACACAGTTTTATGTTGAAAGCATCAATATTGATTTTGAAGAGGGGCTTAATGCTTCTGCGGGAGCAATAAACGCTCTTCGCAGGCAGGCTCTTTCGGAGCTTGAAGATAAATTCTGCGAAAACACTTCAAAAGAATTCAGTATATATATATATACATTTAATAAATATACTGCAAAAAGCTTTGGCTTGCGTGCAAGATTTCTAAGTGAAGATCAAATTCCCGATAACTTAAGCGGAATTTCAACCGCAATTCTCCCCCTCGATGTTTCTGCTGAAACAATTAAGAAATTGAAATCGGCAGGTATTGAAACCGCCGCGGAAATTCCCTGCGGAGTTTTTTCAAATTCACAGAAATACATCAACCGCCTTGTTGAACTTAAATCATACGGAATTGATTTCGCCTGTGCCTCCAATCTTGACGGAGTGGGTATAGCCAAAAATGCCGACATTCCGTTTATCAGCGGCTTCGGAATGAATATTTTTAACTCCGCTGCCATTGATGAAATTCAGAAGCTCGGTGCAAAGGACTGCCTTGTTTCCTGCGAGCTTCCGCTTTCCGCAATCTCAAAACTCGGCGGAGAATTGCCCAGAGGCATTTTTGCCTACGGCAGAATTCCCCTTATGCTCACAAGAAACTGCCCCGTCAAAAACAAGCTTTCCTGCCCGGAATGCAAAGTAAAAAGCGTTCTTGTTGACAGAATGGGCGTTGAATTCCCCGTTATCTGCGGCAACGGCTGCAGCACCGTGCTCAATTCAAGACCCGTATGGCTTGCGGATAAAATATCCGACATACGAAATGTTGACTTTGCACTTCTTTATTTTACAACAGAGAGCAAAAAAGAATGCTTCGATGTTATAAACGCTTATAAAAACGGCTCCGCACCCGACTGCGAATTCACAAGAGGGCTTTATTACAAGGGCGTTTTATAGCAAAAAGCACAATATATATAATGTATATTGTTATAAACCACAATTCCGATAAAAAAATTGAATATTCACAAAAAAAGTGCTTGACTGCAAGGGGTGTTTGTGATATGATAATTCTACCTCTGCAGAAGGGTTCTTTTTTTGTGCCCTGAAATGCAATGTTACGCAGAGGGAGGCCTGAGCTCTGCCTTGGGTTGCCTGATAGACCCTAAGGAGGGCAAATTATTCCGAAAATGGAGGTGCCGCACATGGCTGCTAACGGTAAAAGAGTTAAGATTACCCTTTCTTGCACCGAATGCAAACAGCGTAATTACAACACAATGAAAAACAAGCAGAACACACCCGACAGGCTGGAAATGAACAAGTACTGCCGTTTCTGCAAGAAACACACAGTTCACAAAGAAACAAAGTAAGCGGGAGGATTAACCATGGCTAAGAAAGAAATTTCCCAAGCTGCAGAAAAGGTTGCCGCCGCCGAAAAGAGCAAAGAAAAGAAGCCTGCAAATCCCAACGGTAATATTTTCGTGAGAGCCGGCAAGGCAATCAAAAAGTTCTGCAAGGATCTCAAGGGCGAGATCAAAAAGATTGTTTGGCCCGATGGCAAAACAGTTTTTAAATCCACTGCTGTCGTACTCGCAGTTGTTATTGCTTGTGCAATAGTAATCGGTCTTATCGACTGGCTTCTTTCAGGCGGTATTTCGCTTCTCGAAAGAGGTGCGGAAGCACTCGCTGCAAAAGAAGAAACCACAACGGCTGCAACAGCTGCAGTGATGTCTCTCAGCAATTATTTCATAGGCTGAGACAGGAGGAATCAGGATGTCTGTTGACACAAGATGGTATGTAGTTCATACCTACTCCGGATACGAAAATAAGGTTGCGACCAATATTGAAAAAATGGCCGAAAACCGCAAAATGCAGGATCAGATTCTTGAAGTTAAGATTCCTGTCGAAATCGTAACCGATGCCGAGAAGAAAAAAGAGGTTGAGCGTAAGCTTTTCCCCGGCTATGTTCTCGTTAAGGTTGCCGTTTGGCCCGATAAGGATAACCGCCCCGCAATGAGCGATGAGGCATGGCTTCTTATCAGAAACACCAGAGGCGTTACCGGTTTCGTTGGTCCTGAAAACAAAGCAATCCCCCTTACCGACGAAGAAGTTATCAGGCTCGGAGTCGAGAAGAAAACCGTTGAGGTTTCATACAAGGTTGGCGACAGCGTCAACATCATTGATGAACTTTTCGATGGCTTTACGGGTATTGTTGAAGAGCTGGACGTTGACAACAATGTTGTTAAGGTTTCAGTAGCACTCTTTGGCAAAGACACAACAGTTGAGCTTGAGCTCGACCAGGTTGAGCTTGCCGAATAAAACACGGTAATTTGAGGGCTCTGCCCTTTCAAATTTAGCGTTCTCAGGAACGCAGTCGCCCGCATTGAGCGTGTCGGCTTCGTGGGAGGAGCAAAAAAATGATTGCTCCGCAATTTACCACATTTTATGGAGGTTATTAATTATGGCACAGAAAGTTGTCGGCTTAATTAAGTTACAGATTCCCGCAGGTAAAGCCACTCCGGCTCCCCCTGTAGGTCCTGCCCTCGGTCAGCACGGCGTTAACATTATGTCCTTCACAAAGGAATTCAATGAACGCACAAAGAACGATATGGGTCTTATTATCCCCGTTGTTATCACAGTTTATGCTGACCGCACATTCACATTTATCACAAAGACCCCGCCCGCTGCAGTTCTTATCAAGAAGGCTTGCGGAATCGAAAGCGGTTCGGGCGTTCCCAACAAGACCAAGGTTGCAACAATCACACAGGATCAGATCCGCAAGATTGCCGAGCAGAAGATGCCCGACCTCAACGCAGCTTCAGTTGAAGCAGCTATGAGCATGATCGCAGGCACAGCTCGCAGCATGGGCGTTACAGTTACTGATTGATGCACACTGTGGGAGGAAAAATCCGATTTAACCACATGATTGGGAGGAAAAATTAACATGAAACACGGAAAGAAATATAACGAAAGTGCAAAGCTCGTTGAGAGAGCAACTCTCTACGACCCCGCTGATGCACTTGAGCTTGCAGTAAAGACTGCAAGTGCAAAATTTGATGAAACAGTTGAAGTACACGTTCGTCTGGGCGTTGACTCAAGACACGCTGACCAGCAGGTTCGCGGTGCTGTAGTTCTCCCCAACGGAACAGGCCGTACAGTAAGAGTTGCAGTTTTCGCAAAGGGCCCCGAGGCTGACGCAGCAGCTGCTGCAGGTGCAGAAATCGTTGGTGCTGAGGATCTTGTTGCAAAGATTCAGGGCGAAGGCTTTATGGACTTTGACGTATGTATCGCAGCACCTAATATGATGGGTCTTGTTGGCCGTCTTGGTAAGGTTCTCGGTCCCCGCGGTCTTATGCCCAGCCCCAAGGCAGGCACCGTTACACCCGACGTTGCAAAGGCTGTTACAGAAGCTAAGGCAGGTAAAATTGAATACCGTCTTGACAAAACAAACATCATTCACTGCCCCATCGGTAAGGTATCCTTCGGTGCAGAGAAGCTTGGCGAAAACTTCAACACCCTTCTTGATGCTATCATCAAGGCAAAGCCCGCAGCAGCAAAAGGACAGTATATCCGTTCCTGCGTTCTTGCAACAACAATGGGCCCCGGTGTAAAGGTTAATGCCAACAAAATCGGCAACACCGCCGAAGCATAATTAAAAAATGCTTGACAAGCACATTTATTTGTGCTAAACTAATTAAGCTGTTCTTTTAAAGACAGCAGGTGCTTTTCGCATAAGGTCAGTTGACCGCCTGCCGAGAAAGGATGCATAGTTGATATAAACTGTATCATTATGTATTTACGCCCTTTCTGCGGTATGCGGAAAGGGCTTTTAATTTGCATTCAATCCTACGGAGGTGAAAAATAAAATGCCCAGTGAGAAAGTTTTAGAACAAAAGAAACAGATCGTTGCAGATCTTACCGCACAGCTTCAGGATTCAGTAGCAGGTGTTGTTGTTGACTATAAAGGCATCAACGTTGCTGATGACACAAAGCTTCGTAAGGAGCTCCGTGAGGCAGGCGTTAAGTACTCTGTAGTTAAGAACACTCTTCTCGGTCTTGCAGCAAAGAATGTTGGTCTTGATGACCTTTGCAACGTTCTTGAAGGCACAACTGCTATCGCAGTTAGCCCCGAAGATCACACTGCAGCCGCAAGAATTCTTTCAAAGTTTGCCGATACTCACAAGAACTTCTCTGTAAAGAGCGGTTACCTTGACGGCAAGGTTGTTGACACAGCAACTATCGAGTCACTTGCAAAGCTTCCCACAAGAGAAGTTCTTCTTGCAACAGTTTGCAACGCATTCAATGCACCCATCGCATCTTTCGCCCGTGCTATCCAGGCTATTGTTGATAAGAGTGGCGAAGCAGCTCCTGCAGCTGAAGAAGCTCCCGCAGAAGAGCCTGTCGTAGAAGAAGTGGCTCCTGTTGTGGAGGAGGTTCCTACTGAGGAAAAGTCTGAAGTGCAAGAAGAGGTCGCTCCTGTAGCAGCTGAACCCGTAGTAGAAGAGCAAGAACCCGAAGTGGAGGAAGATGATGATGTGGAGGAAGCTGATGAACCCGTTGTGGAGGAGGCTTCTGCAGTAGAGAAACAGACTCAGTCTGAAGAGATTTTTGCTGTTCGCCGCCCTGAATTTGTGTCAAAAATCAATGTTGTGGGTAAGGTCGACCTTTCGGCTATCAACCAGTCTACGCGTCCTAAGAAGAAATCAAAGGAGGAGAAGCGTAAGGAACGCGAAGAAAAGGATAAGTTGCGTAAGCAACAGACAGCCGCTAAGCCTGCAGGGACACAAGGTGTAGGACAGGCACAAGGTGATGGCAAGAAGAAAAAACGCAATCGCATACAGAACGAGCGTGTCGATATCAATAAGGCAGGCTCAATGGTGACTTCTGACAACCGCCCGGGTGCTCAGCCTAACGGTAAAGGTGGTGGTAAGGGCAATGACCCACATCGCGCAAAGTTTGACCGTGATAAAGAGCGCGCAAAGCGTATTCTCGAC
>CALGRR010000053.1 GCA_937880805.1 uncultured Clostridia bacterium | reverse complement strand
TTGTTGCTTTTTAAAATTAGTAAGAATATCTTTGGGATACGAGTAAATGACAGATTTCAGCAAGATGAAGTGAATGCAATCTTGTCTTATCTTGTTAACCCTGAAATTATAGATAATATAGCTGTTAATACACTTATCGAAGATGCCTGTTGCATAGATACATATAGACCCTGCTATGCTACTCTTGTCCCTAAGCTGATAAGAGGTAAATACAGACTATATCTGCATCTAACCATCGAAGGAAAAGCGATGCCTAAATATGACAAGTACGGCAATCCCCGTCATATATACGGCAAGGGTACGATAGGCGCTGATATCGGAACGCAGACGGTTGCGTATACATCAGATACCGAGGTTGGCTTAAAAAATCTTTCGGAGCGTGGTAACAGTATCCAGACATCCGAAAGAAAGGAACGACTCCTTTGCCGCGCCATGGACAGGTCAAGGCGGGCAACGAATCCACAAAATTATAATGACGATGGTACGGTTAAGAAAGGTCGTAAGACCTGGAAAAATTCAAATCATTATAAGAAGCTGAAAGCTAAACACGCTGAATTGTGCCGTATCAACGCAGTAAACAGGCAGCTCGCAATAAATGAGGACGCAAACCACATACGGAGTCTTGGGGATATTTTCGTAACAGAATCTAAAAATGCAAGCAAAAAAGAAAAAACCGCCCTCCAAACGGAAAGCGGTTCATCTTTTTTTCAAAAATTATTCAGATATTCATTTATCATTAGTCAGATTTCCGTTGCCGTTAACGGGAATCGGCTCGCCGAGATAGGTTGGCTCGGGCTTGATGATTGAGTAAATAAAATCTTTATTCCGTGCAAGAATTTCACGGATGTCACGGTAAATCTGACCCGCATAGCTTCTCGGGTCGGAGGCAACGCCGTAGGCATCAAGACCGAGTGCACGGGCATCATAAACCGCACGGTAAAGATGATATTTCTGCGTTACGATAAGTATTTTTTCTGCCTGAAAAATTTCCTTTGCACGGTACATACTCTCATATGTTGAAAAGCCTGCGTGGTCCATAAAAATATCCGAAGAATCAACGCCTCTTTCGGTTGCAAAATCCTTCATAACGTTAACCTCGTCATAATGCTCTCTGCCGTGGTCGCCGCTCATAAGCATTTTTGGGGAAGCACCCGAGTGATAAAGCTCAATGCCCTGCAGGAGTCTGTCTTCAAGCATATGGCTCGGGGTGTCGCCGTGAACACCGCAGCCGAGAACAAGAATGCAGTCATAACCGTCGCTTGCACCGTCTGCGGGCAGAATATAGGGTGTTGCTTCTGCAATAACAAGATGATTTATTGCGATAACCGCCATACCGCAGACAAAAGCTGCAATCAGAAGCACGGCAATAATTTTTTTGATAATTTTCATTTTTATTTCCTCATTTATATTCTATTTCTTCGGGCTCGCCGTCACGGTAAAAGCAATAGAATTCATTATATTTATCTTCAAGAAACATCGGCAGATAGTTGCCGAAATTGTTTGAAAGTCTGCCTTTTTTCAGCTCATCAACGGTAATCCAGAAAACCCTGCCCTCTTCGGTTTCGTTGATTAAATCTCCGCTGAAATCGCTCGTTTTATAAAGATGAACAATGTAGCGGTCAAGGGTATCCTTATGTGCCCAATGAATTACACCGCAGGATTTGAGATTGAAAATATCAAGGCCCGTTTCCTCTTTGGCCTCACGGATTGCAGACTCAACAAAGCTCTCGCCCGCTTCAACGTGACCGCCGGGGAAAGAAAGCCCCTTCCAGCTTTTAACCCTTTCCTGAACAAGCACCATGCCCGTTGCCTTATCCTCAATCATAACCATATTTGTAAGCTCGATTTTGGGTGAAAGAGATGTTTTTTCGGTTTCGGTTATCATTTTCTTTTTCCTCCCGTAAGAATATCGAGTTTTTCGGCAAGTCTGTTGTTTTCAAAGGCTTTTTCATCAATAATCCCGATGCCGAGTGCCTGCGCACGCTCATAAATCGGCGAGTTGCGGTCAACGGGTTTGGTTGTTGCGATAATCGCTTTTGCAAAATCTCCGCCGAATTTTTCTTTAATCGCATAAAGCTCATTCAAATCCTCGTTGAAGGGAGCTCTTGTTTTGCAGGAGATAAAGACGGGATAAAGCCCTCTTGAAAGCACGGCATCAACCTCGTTTCTCGGCACGCTTTCGGAAAGAAGCCTTGACAGAGGCTTTTTTTCATCGGGAATATCCCACACAAATTTAACGCCCGTGTTAACATCGCTGAAGCAGGGCATCTCTTTTGCCGCAAAATAAACCTTAAGCTCAAGCCATACGCCCTCGTTTACAAGCAGATTGGCAAGCTTGCCGTTCATATATGAAAAATTCAGTCTTTTTTTGTTTTTTATGATATTCAGATTTCTGATTGCTCCCGCTTTTTCAAGCTCACGCATAATTTTTTCGTTATATTCAAAATTTCTGCCGTTATCCGAAAAGCTTAACGGAGCGTCAATATAAAGGCTTCGGTCTCTTTCGTCATCCTTTTTGGAAATCTGCTGAAGGTATTTGACAAATCTTGTCCACTCATCACGGTATTCAAAGAAAAGGTCAATAACCCTTTTGATTATTCTTTCTTCTTCCTCCGAATAACTGTGGCTTCGTGCAACCTCAAAAACGGTGCCGCCCGCTATGGTTATAAATGTTTCGCACGAAATTTTTGCATCAAATTCAACCGCTTTGCCTTCGGGCAGCCAAAGATAGCGGGAGTTTGCCTTATCAAGATAAATAATATCCGTGCCGTCACCGATAAAGCTGCCCGCTGCAACAAGAGCAAGGTCTCTGCCTCCCGTAACATCAATAACGCAGCTTATGCCCTTTGATTTTTCCTTTTCGATAATGCTTTTAATCGTTTTGTAATTATCCGAAAAATCGTTGGGCTTTGAATAAGCAAACTCAAACTTGCTCTCCAGACCGTTCAGCTGAGCGAATTTTTTTGTTTTTGCCCTGCATTTTTCAATGGGTTCATCAACCGCACCAACAAAAACAACTCTTTCAGGCTTGAAAATCAGAGATGCAAGATAGTTATATATCGGATTTCTGTCGTAAAGCTCAATTAATGTTTTCATTTTATTCACCAAATTTATTTTAGCATAATTATATCATTCTTTCAATGGTTGTATTGTCTTTCATTATAAAAGATGATATACTGAATTTGTTAAGTAAAAAGTACCAAAAGAGGAATATTTTATGAACAATTTTGATTTTATTAAGAGTGAAAAATTAAAAAATCAGATAGCTTTTGTTATCGAGATAGACGAAATGAAGCGTATTCTGCGAATGAATCTTCACGCCGACGGCTCAAAGCGTGAAAACGATGCCGAGCATTCGTGGCATCTTGCGGTTATGGCAATGCTGCTTGAAGAATACTGCACGGAAAAGGTTGATATAAGCAGAGTTATAAAGATTGCTCTTGTGCACGACCTTGTTGAGGTTTATGCGGGCGACACCTTCGCTTATGATGCAAAGGGCTATGAGGATAAAGACGAAAGAGAAAAAATGGCTGCCGATAAGCTTTTCGGTATGCTCGATAATGAGCAGGCGGCGTTTTTCAGAGCACTCTGGGATGAGTTTGAAGAAAAAGAAACTCCCGAATCACGCTATGCAAATGCCGTTGACCGTTTGCAGCCGCTGCTGCTTAACTATCTTACCGACGGCCACACCTGGAAGCTCGGCGATGTTCACGCTCCGCAGATATTAAAAAGAATGGATATTATCCGCACCGCAACGCCCGGACTCTGGCACATTGTTGAGGGCATAATCGAAACCTCAATTCAAAAAGGAATACTCAAACCTTAACACAAAATTCATTGATAAAATAATATATATATGATATAATATTATGTATTTTAAATTTCTGCATTGAAAGGAAGATGAAAATGACAGAGCTTAAATATTGGGAAAATCCATACATAATCAAAGAAAACAAGGAAGACGGACACAATACTGCTCTGCCCAGACTCACGGTTAAAGATGCGGTTGACGGTGCACCCGCACCGCTTCGCTTAACTCTTAACGGAACCTGGAAATTCTGGTGGCAGCTCGGTCTTGACGATGTGAGAACCGATTATTATGCCGAAGATTTTGACGATTCGGATTGGGATGATATAACCGTTCCTTCGCTCTGGCAGCTCAAGGGCTACGGCAAACCGATTTATCTTTGCTCATCATATCCCAAAGCAATTTCAACCGTTAAGGGCGAAATTCCCAAAATCAACCACGATTTAAATGAAATCGGCGTTTACCGCCGCACCTTCAATATTCCCGAAAGCTTTGACGGCAAGCAGATTTTTATTCATTTCGGTGCTGTCAAGGCAGGCTTCTTCCTTTATATCAACGGCAGAAGAGTGGGTTATTCGCAGGGCTCAATGACTCCCGCAGAATTTGACATAACCGATTATGCGGTTATCGGCGAAAACAGAATAACCGTTGAGGTTTTCCGTTACACAGACGGAACATATCTTGAGGACCAGGATATGTGGTTCCTTTCGGGTATCTACAGAGAGGTTTATGTTTATGCGGAAGAAAAGCTCTGCGTTCGCGATTTCTTTGCGGATGCATCGCTCGATGAAACCTATAAAAACGGCGTTCTCAATCTTGAAATAACCCTCAACAACTACGGTGAAGAAAAAGAATGCTCGGTTGAAACCGCACTTATCGTTGACGGCAAGCCCAAGAAAATTGCAAACGAAAAGCTTCTTGCCGCAAGCGGAAAAACAGTTATAAACTTTAAGCATATTGAAGAAAATATCAAATCCTGGTCGGCGGAAGAGCCCAACCTATATAAGCTTGTTATCGCACTCAAAAGCGGCAAGCAGATTCTTTCCGTAAAGTGCATAAAAATCGGCTTCAAGAAGGTTGAAATCAAGGGCAATGTTCTTTATATGAACGGCAAGCGTGTTATCATCAAGGGTGTTAACCGCCACGATTTTGATCCCGATAACGGCTGGGCAGTTCCCGATGAAAGATATTATCAGGATCTTTATCTGATGAAGAGAGCAAACATCAACGCAATCAGAACAAGCCATTATCCCAATCAGGAAAAATTCTATGAAATGTGCGATGAGCTCGGCTTCTATGTTATGGATGAGGCTGATGTTGAAACACACGGCGTTCGCCGCAAAAACTGCCCCGGCGATAACCTTGAATTCAAGGAGGCTGTTGAGGACAGAGCAGAAAGAATGGTGCTTCGTGACAGAAGCCACGCCTGCGTCTGCTTCTGGTCACTCGGCAACGAGGCGGGCGACGGCGAAAACTTTATGCACGAAAAGAATGCAATTCTTGCACTTGATAAGTCAAGACCCGTTCACTATGAGGGCGATTTTGATTTCACAAAGAGTGATTTCATAAGCCGTATGTATCCCGTTGAATATGTTGTTGAAGCAATGAAAAATCAGCAGGAGCTTAAAATCAGCCCCTATGAAAATATAGCGAACGTTCTTGCGGCGGATAACAAACCCATTCCCGCAGAAACCTATAAAACCCACCCCGTTATTTACTGCGAGTATGCCCACGCAATGGAAAACAGCCTGGGCAACTTCAAGGAATATGTTGATGATTTTGAAAATTATGAGCATATGTGCGGCGGCTTTATCTGGGACTATGTTGACCAGTCGCTCCGCAAGGTTGAAAACGGCAAGGAAAAGTGGCTTTACGGCGGCGACTTTGAAGAGGGTGCAACAAGCTTCTATTTCTGTGCAAACGGCATCATAACCGCCGACAGACAGCCCCAGCCCTCATACTATGAGGTTAAAAAGGTTTATTCAAATCTTGAAGCGGTTGACTGCGATGCAGGCAGCGGCAAAATTATAATCAAAAATAAAAATCTGTTCATTTCAACAGAGGACTATATCATAAAATGGAGCCTTACCGTTGACGGCAAGGAGGTTAAGTGCGGCGACCTTGCTGGTGAGGTTATTGCTCCGCTTACCGAAAAGGAATATCAGCTTCCCGTAAGCATTGATGATTACCCCGAAGGTGAGGTTATTCTTACCGTTTCGTTTGTGCTTGCGGTTGATAAGCCGTGGGCAGAAGCGGGCTTTGAGCATAATTTCAGCCAGATTTTCCTTCGTGAAGCGTGTGCGGCAAAGCGTAACCCCGCAAAGGGCGAGCTTAAATTCCTTCAGAACGGAACAAACGTTAAAATCAAGGGTGAGGGCTTTACCGCAGAGATAAAGGCGGGTGCTCTTTCATCGCTTAAATACGGTGAGGAAGAGGTTATTGATGAAGCATCTCCGCTTCGCCCCGATTTCTTCAGAGCCCTTACCGATAATGACAGAGAATATCTTAACTTTGCACCGATGTTTGCGGGCATTCATCCTCTTTATCAGTGGAAGAGAACAACCGCACAGACCTTTGCACGCTCCGTGAAAGCGGCTTCAACACCTTCGGGCGTTGAGGTTACGGTGAGCTGGACTGCTCCCTTCGTTTCGGGTGTTTCAACAACCTATCTTTTCTCACCCGCAGGCGAAGTAACCGTTAAGCACAGTGCAAAGGGTCTCGGTCTTCCGATGTTAAAGGTCGGTATGAGAATGGGCATCAAGAGCACTCTTGATAAGGTGTCGTGGTATGGCAGAGGCCCTCACGAAACATATTTTGACAGAAAAACCGGCGGAAAGATTGCCTGCCATAAAATGACCGTTGCCCAGCTTGAACACCGCTATATGCGTCCGCAGGAAAACGGACACAGAACCGATGTGCGTTCGCTTGAAATCAGCGATGATTCAGGCTTCGGAATAAAGGTTGATGCAATGGATATTCCCTTCGGCTTTAATCTCGGCTATTACACTCCCGAAAAGCTCGATAAGGCAAAGCATCTTTATGAGCTTGAAAAGGATAACAGCATAACTCTTTGCCTTGATGCCGCAATGAGAGGCGTTGGCGGAGATATGCCCGGCTGTGCTCACCTTCATAAGGAATACAGACTTAAGAGCTTCAAGGAATACAGCTTTGAATTCAGAATTTCAAAGAAGGATTAATGATGAATAAAACCAATGCAATGAGAATGCTCGAAGCGGCGAAAATCCCCTTCGAGCTTCTCGAATATCCCGTTGACGAAAGCGACCTTTCGGGTGAAAGCGTTGCAAGAAAAACGGGAAAAGACCCCTCGCAGATATTCAAAACCCTTGTTTTCAGCGGCGAAAAAAACGGCTTCGGCGTTTGCTGCATACCAACCTGCGAAGAGCTTGATTTGAAAAAGGTTGCAAAAGCCTTTGGCGAAAAGAAGGTTGAGATGCTTCACGTTAAGGATTTGCTGAAAACAACGGGATATATCAGAGGCGGCTGCTCTCCCATAGGAATGAAAAAAGCCTATCCCACCGTTATTGACGAAACGGCGGTGCTTTTTGATAAGATTTATGTGAGTGCGGGCGTAAGAGGTGCAATGCTCGGCGTTGAGCCGAATGAGCTTGCCGATTTTGTTAAGGCAAAATTTGAAGATGTTACTTTTTAAGGGTGAGAGAGTATGGCAAAAACTCTTGTTTTAACTGAAAAACCGTCGGTTGCAAAGGATATTGCCCGTGTGCTGGGCTGCAAAAAGAACGGCAACGGCTGCATAATCGGCGATAAATATATAATCACTTGGGCTCTGGGTCATCTTGTTACTCTTGCAGACCCCGAAGCCTATGACAATAAATATAAAACCTGGCGTATGGAAGACCTGCCGATGCTGCCCAAGAATATGAAGCTTGTTGTTATAGGGCAAACATCAAAGCAGTTTAAAGCGGTAAGCTCTCTTTTAGGCAGCTCCGAGGTGAGCGATGTTGTTATTGCTACCGATGCGGGCCGTGAGGGTGAGCTTGTTGCACGCTGGATAATTCAGAAAGCAAACTGCAGAAAGCCTATGAAGCGTTTGTGGATTTCTTCGCAGACCGATAAGGCAATCAGAGAGGGCTTTGCTGCTCTGAAGCCCGCTTCGCAGTATGATAATCTTTATAAAAGTGCAAGGTGCCGTGCGGAGGCAGACTGGCTGGTCGGTCTTAATGTGAGCCGAGCACTCACCTGCAAGCATAACGCCCAGCTTTCGGCGGGCAGAGTGCAGACCCCCACCCTTGCAATGATAGTTAAGCGTGAAGAAGAAATTCAGAAATTCCGCCCGAAGGATTATTTTACCGTTAAGGCAGATTTCGGAAACTTCACCGCTTTATATAAAGACTCAAAAAATCAGGCAAGATTCTTTGATGCCGCCGCGGCACAGGCGATTGCCGATGATGTGAAGGGCAAAAGAGGCGTGCTTTCAGAGGTTAAAAAGGTTTACCGCTTCAAGGCACCTCCCGCCGCCTACGATTTAACCGAGCTTCAGCGTGATGCCAACAAAAAATACGGTTATTCCGCAAAGCAGACCCTTTCGCTTATGCAGAGCCTTTATGAAACCCATAAATTGCTCACTTACCCGAGAACGGATTCAAGATATATAACCAAGGATGTTGTTGCAACGCTGCCCGAAAGGCTCCGTGCAATAGCGGTTGGTCCCTATAGAGATGCGGCAAATGCGGTGCTTCGCACAAAGCCGCTTTCAACAAAATATATTGTTAACGATGCAAAGGTAACCGACCACCACGCCATTATTCCCACCGAGCAATATGTTGACCTCAACAAGCTTACCCGTGAAGAAAGGCATATTTATGACCTTGTTGTCCGCCGTTTTCTTGCGGTTCTGAGTGCTCCGTTTGAATATGACGAAATGCAGGTCAAGGTAACCGTCGGCAAGCATAATTTCTACACAAAGGGTCAGGCTGTCAAATCCGCAGGCTGGAAGGCTCTTTACGATTCTTCCCTTGCCGATGATGAGGATGATAGCGACGATATTAAATCGCAGCAGCTTCCCCCGCTTTCGCAGGGTGCACCCGCTTTTGTGCAGGAGGTGCGTCTGTGTGCGGGCAAAACAACTCCCCCCGCAAGATACAACGAAGCAACTCTGCTCACCGCAATGGAAAACCCTACGGGGCAGGTTGATGACGGCTCGCTGCGTGATGCCCTTAAAACCGCAGGCGGTCTGGGCACTCCCGCAACAAGAGCAGATATAATTGAAAAATTATTTGATTCCTTCTGCATTGAACGCAGGGGGCGTGAAATTATGCCCACCTCAAAGGGCAGACAGCTTATTGAAATTGTTCCGCCCGACCTTAAATCCGCCGAGCTTACCGCAAGGTGGGAACAGAGGCTTTCGCTTATTGCAAAGGGAAATGCGGATGACAGAAAATTTGTTGAAGAAATGAGAGGCTACGCAACCTCTCTTGTTGGTGCGGTTAAAACGGGCGAGGCGAAATACCGCCACGATAATATGACCCGTGAGCCCTGCCCCGAATGCGGCAAATTCCTGCTCGAGGTCAACGGCAAAAAAGGCAAAATGCTTGTTTGTCAGGACAGAGAGTGCGGCTACCGCAAGAGTGTATCCGTTATAACAAACGCACGCTGCCCCGAATGCCATAAAAAGCTCGAAATGAGAGGCGAGGGCGATAAAAAAGCCTTCTTCTGCGTTTGCGGCTACAGAGAAAAGCTTTCTGATTTTGAAAAGAGAAAAGAAAGTGCGGGCGCAGGCAAGAGGGATGTTGCAAAATATATGCAGCAGCAAAGCAAGCAGAAAGCATCGAGCAATCCGCTTGCAGACCAGCTTGCAAAATGGATGGAGGAAAACAAATGAAGCGTTTTCTTTCTTTGATGCTTGCGGCAACAATGCTTTTGCTTTGCACCGCCTGCTCCGAAAAGGGTGCGGGCAAAACAATAACCTATGCTCTTGAAGCTTCTCCGCAAACGCTTGACCCGCAGTTTGCCTCCGAAAAGGATGCTCATATTGTTATCAACAATGTTTTCGAGGGTCTTGTGCGTCTTTCACCCGAGGGTGAGGTTATAAGCGGCATTGCCGAAAGCTGGGATATATCCGCAGACGGGCTCACCTATACATTTCATCTTAAAGAAGGCACGGAGTGGTATTGCCCGGGCACGATTAAAAATGAATTCGGCGAAGAATTTTATAACCGCTTTTCAACCGAAAAGGTAACGGCAAGGGATTTTGTTTTTGCTATGAAAAGAGCCGTGAATCCGCAGACGGGCTCACCCTCTGCCCACAGACTTCTTGTTATTGAAAATGCGGCTGAAATATATTCGGGCAAGCTCGGTGCGGACTCGCTCGGTGTTTATGCAGATGACGATTATACTCTTGTTATCAAGCTTGCCGCACCCTGCGAGGATTTGCTCCAAAGACTTACCGAGAGCGTGTTTATGCCCTGCAATGAAGACTTTTTCAATGCAATGGGCGGCAGATACGGTCTTACCCATAAAAGAATTCTCTGCAACGGGCCGTTCTATGTGAGCTCCTGGGATTCAGAGAATTCTCTCACAATAAAGAATAATAAATACTATGCGGGCGGGCAGAAGGTGCTTCCTCTTTCTGTTTCTTTTTCGTTTGATTCCGATGTTGAATCGGTTGCACAGAAGGTAAGCTCGGGCACAATAAGTGCGGCTTTGCTGCCGCCTGATTGCCCCGTGCCCGAAAACTGCACCGTTATGAACGAAAACGAAAACGGAATTTACGGCATTTTATTCAACTGCTCCGACAGCGTTATGAAAAATGCATCAATCCGCAAGGCTCTTTGCTCAACGGTTGACCGTAGTATTTTCACTTATGCCGATGAAGCAATGAAGCCGCAAAGCGGATTTATTCCCGCAAACTGCTCGGCAGGCAGCGTAAATTACCGTGAGGCGGCAGAGGGCAGAACCCCCGTTATTGCTTATAACGAAGCCTCGGCGGCATCTCTCTGGAGCAAGGGTCTTTCCGAAATCGGAGAAAGCAAGGTTTCAATAACCGTTCTCTGCCCCGAAAACCTTGATGAAGCGGTCAGAAAACAGCTTCAGATATGGCAGAGAGTAATGGGCATAAGCCTTGGCATTTCGGTTGAAAATATGACCGTGCAGGAGATTGAAAAAGCCGTTGCAAGCGGCAACTATCAGATTGCCCTGACGGGTATGGAATCCGATTACGACAGTGCGGTTGATTACCTCGCCTCATTTTCAGACGGCGGAGTTTTCCGCTTTGACACAGAGGAATATGCAAGAATTATTGACCGCCTTCGTGAGGTTGAGAGCGATGATGACCTTATCGGCGGCTGCTATACTGCCGAAACCTATATTCTGCAGCAGGGAATCTGCTTCCCGCTTTATTCCCGTTCAAGCCGATTTGTTACCGCAGAGGATGTTGAGGGAATTTCAATTCTGAACTCCGAATCGGGAATAAGCTTTATCGGTGCAAAGAGGTTTGACTGATGAAGAAAAAAGCGGTTGTTATTATTTCGTGGCTGCTCGTTGCCGTGTGTATGGGCGTGATTTTCTTCTTCTCATCGCAGGACGGAATCACCTCGCAGGCACTCAGTGACGGCTTTAAAATAATTTTCGGCATTCCCGTTAAGATTACGGTTATCCGCAAAACGGCTCATTTTCTTGAATTTGCGGGTCTTGCATTTCTGGTCTTTATAGCACTCAGGCATACCTTCGGATTCAACAGACCGTTTGTTTCGTTTTTTATAACCGCCGCCTATGCCGTAACGGATGAAATCCATCAGCTTTTTGTTGAAGGCAGAGCGTGCAGAGCCTTTGATGTTTTTATTGATTCCTGCGGTGCGGTGTCGGCAATATTATTTATGATGCTTGCATTTTATGTTTTGGAAAAGAGGAGATTGTATGACAGAAAGTGAAAAGATTTTTGCTGCGGGCTGTGCCGCAGGTGCGGCTGCCGCTGCAATTCCCGCTGCCTATGCACTCTCACACAATATAAAAAGAAAGCCTCTCGGTGAGCACGATTTTGTCCGTGCCGAAAACGGCGGATTCGTTACCGAGTGCGGCGAAAAAGTTATTTTCAGAGGAATTAATCTTAACGATGATATTCTGAATTTTCAGAAATGGGATTTGCCCTCAAACGCAAACACTCAGGATGTTTTTGCATCTCTTGAATGCCGCTTCGGCAGATACGGTGCAAAGGAGCTTTTGAAAAAATATAACGAAAATTTTATTTCCGATGCGGATTTAAAATTCATCCGCAAGCTCGGTGCAAACTGCGTGAGAGTGCCTCTGCGATATAAAACGCTTTGCAGAAAAGATAACTGCAAGGGCGATTTTGATTTTGACAGACTCGATAAAATTGTTGAAAAATGCAGAAAGCTCGGTGTTTATGTAATCTTTGATTTGCATTCCGCACCGGGCTGCCAGAATCACGGCTCAGCCTGTGCACAGAATGAAGAAAGCGTATTCTTCAGAAGCGGCAAAGAGGGCTTTGAAGCAAGAAATGCGGCAATAAGGCTCTGGGCGGGCGTTGCTGCTCATTACTGCGATGAGCCTGCCGTTGCGGGCTATGATTTGCTCAACAGACCCCTGCATTTTATTCCGCAGCAAGAAGAAAATATTGATTTGCTTTATAAGTTTTATCGCAGAGCATTGAAGGCGATAAGGGCAGTTGACAGCCGTCACACCGTTATTATGCAGCTTCCCGAAGGTGCGGATAGCTTACCTGAAATGAGCGAAGAAAACATTGCAATCGGATTTTATTCTCATATGAGCACAAGCTTTGAGGCGGATACGATGATTAACAGAATAACCGCCGTAAACGGCAAGGCGGCGTGCATTGTTTGCAAGGTCAGAGCAGAAGAGAATGCGGATTATATTCTTTCGGCATTGAATGAATGCAACGCATCGTGGATTTTCGGAGATTTCAAAGGTAACGGTGCAGGCTGCATTTTCAGCGGAAATATTTCGCCCGCAAACCTTGATACCGATAAATATGATGAAATAGGCGAAAAATGGTCAAAGCCAGTTGCAACGAAGAATTACACCGAAAACAAAGATGTTTCAAAGCTTCTGAAATCAAAACTTAAAGATAATTCTTTGCCAAAGCCTGAAAAACCCGAAAAGAAGCCGAAAGTTGCGGTTAAATTCGGCAAAACAACAATAATAGGAACAAGGAAAGCGGGCTGTTAAGCCCGCTTTTTTAATAAAATCTTAAACTCTTGATAATTGACATTGTTTTGTGATTTTGATAAAATTTAAAAGTCAGAATTCGACAAAAAAGGAGTCAGTTATGGATTTTAAAAAGTATCTTGCAGGGGCACTCTGCAAGCCGTCACCCGAGGATAAGATAGAATATTTTACAATCAAGGGAAGAGCATCATCGAATGTTCTTTCAAACGCACAGAAAACAATCCCCGCAGGCGGATATAATTATGAAGCGGATATAACAAAGTTCTGGGCTGAATTCCGTAAGCTTAAAGCGGAGTGCGGCTACAACCTGGGCTTCAATACCCTTATGCTTAAGGTTCTTGCCGAGGGTCTTAAGGCAGCTCCCAGGCTCAACGCTCATATGAATTATAACCATATGGCTTCCTGCGGCAGGCTGATTATAAAAAAGAATATTGATGTTGCCGTTCCCATCCTTCTTGATTCGGGTGAAACCTTCCCCATAAAAATCAGGAATGTTGAACAGAGAACACTTAAAGAAACTCAGGAAGAATTTGACCGTCTGCTGAAAACGCTTGCAACAACCGATACAGACAGACTGCTGTTTGACGTTGTTCTGCAAAGAATTATCGGCTTTATTCTCAAAGGCAAGCTCGTTTCAACGGCGGCACAGATTGCAACGGGCTATGTTGGCAAATACAAGGTTGCAAAGCTCTCGGGTCTTTTTGAGCACGCACCTCACGACGAAACATCTCTTCAGATTGACGATTTCAATGAGGGCACGGTTTGCCTGACCAACCTCGGCTCGCTCGACCACGGGCTCAAGGGCAACGTAACCTATGCACCCATTCTCTATCCCCAGGTGTTTATTATGGCTATGTGTGCGGTGCAGGATAAAGAATATGCTTTCAGAAACGAAAAGGGCGAGGTTGATTTGGGAGTTAAAAAGATTCTTCCCATTAACCTTATGTTTGACCACAGAATCGGCGGCTTTGCCGATGTTGTTCCCTTCTTAAAAAGACTCGAAGAGATTTTTGAAAATCCCGAAGAAATCAGAAATTGGTAAAAGCAATGGGCTGTATCACGAAGATACAGCCCATTTTATATATATTTTTATTTCTGTTCACGGAAAACAATAGTTCCCTTTTCGGCATCCATTGAGTCAACTATTGCAAGGGATTCAAGGTTATAGCCGAGATTACGGATAACTCTGCCGCCAATCTGGAAGCCCTTTTCAATGGCAATGCCAAGACCTTCAACCGTTGCACCCGCCGCCTCGGTTATTGAAATCAGCCCCTGCAAGGCACAGCCGTTTGCAAGAAAATCGTCAATAATGAGAACACGGTCGCCCTCGTTAAGAAATTTTTTTGAAACGATAACCTGATTTTTATTCTGGTGGGTAAACGATTCAACCTCGGCAACATAAACATCGCCTTCAATATTGATGCTTTTTGATTTTTTGGCAAAAACCAGAGGCACGCCGAAGCATCTTGCAACGGAGCACGCAATCGCAATGCCCGAAGCCTCAATGGTGAGCACCTTTGTTATGTTTTTATCCTGAAAACGGCGTTTGAATTCCTCGCCCATTTCATCCATAAGCTCAATATCCATCTGGTGGTTAAGGAAGCTGTCAACCTTGAGCACGTTTCCTGCCTTGACAACACCGTCTTTTAAAATTCTTTCTTCCAAAAAATTCATTTTCCGCACCTCCGAATTGTGTCAATTATATCACACAGGTGTCGGTTTGTCATTCTTTTTGTAAAAAAATTTTTAAATCAGGGGTTTTCCTTCCCATTCGCTGTCAGGCTCAACGCCGAGAAGCTTTGAAAAAACTCGCTTTCAGACAGATTCGGGGCATTTCACTCTATCATATCAAGATTTGCACCCTTGGTTTCTTTAACCTTAAGGGCAAACATAATTGCCGCAACGCTTACCGTTGGCACGGATATTGCAAGGCAAGCCCACCATATGGGCATAAGCATCATACCGATTATTATGCTTGCGTAGCCCACAACAAGGCCTATGATAACAAGCAGACCCTCCGCACCCACAACGGATGCACGAATATCTGTCGGCACTTTTTCGGTCATCATAACATTCATATAATCTCTGCCAATCCAGTATGAGCCCTGATATAGACCTGCAAATGAGCCGATAAGATAAGGATTCCAGCCGTTGAGAATTCCGATAACAAAAAGAATATATCCCGTAACGCAGGTTATCGAAAAAAGAGTAACCGTTGTTTTTCTGCCCGCCTTATCCGCAATAAAGCCCGAAAGGAAGGTTATTGAGGCATAGATTACGGGCACCATAAACAGAGCTTTTGTTATATCGCTTGTGCTCATTCCCGCACGGTGCATCGAGGATTCAAAATAAAGAGCGATTGCGGGCATAGCGGCATCAAAAATGATGTGAGATATAATAAGCATCTTTGTGTCTTTGTTTGCGAAAATATATTTAACGCCGTTGAAAACGCCCGACTGATTTCGCTGGGCTTCCTTCTGCTGCTTTTTGAGTGCCTTTTCTTTTTGTCTTTCTTCATAGGGGCGTGAAAGATATTCCATTCTCTCTTTTGCAAAAACCTTGGTATCCTTTGCAAAAAGAAGAACAAGCAAAACGGCGGCAAAACCGATAAGGGCGGGAACAAGAAAGATTTCACGCCATTTTGTTGCGTCATTGCCCATAAGAATATCACGCAGGGTGGGAATGAGTATAACGCCCAGAATGCCGAAGCTTTTAAGGAAGCTGTAGATTTTTGCACGGTGCTTATCGGGTGCTTCTTCAAGAATATAGATAATCTGAATATCGTGCCCCATAAAAAAGCTGATTATTGCAAAGCCGATAAGGAACATTATGTAGCTTGACGAAAGGTGAATAACCAGAAGACCCGTTGCCATACCGAGGGTTGAAATGGCAAAAAGCGGCTTTCTGCCCCATTTATCGGCAAGGGCTTTATAAAATGGAGTGAACAGACCCAGAACATAGGTGAAAACTCCGATGCCCGAATGAAAAGCAAGACCGTCTTCATAGCTGTAGTATTTGCCCATAAAGGGGTTGTTTACAAAAAACTCGGTTACAAACGAGGACTGAACGGTAACGGTGAGATTGCTTGTTACCTCGTCAAGAATATTTACTACGGCAATAAGCAGAAGCAAAACAAAAAAATATCTGCCTCCCGAATTGCGGCTCAGCATTTTTCTGAATTTCTCAAGCTCACGCTTTTCGTTCTGTTGAATTTTTTCGGCAGTTTTCATTTCAGACCTCCTTGAAGATTATGAAACAATTATAAAACAATAAAACACATTTTACAACATAAATATTATTATATTAATCTGCTCTTGATAGAAAATCGGGATTGTGATATACTTTTTGAAATAAATGAAGTTCACCTAACGGTGAGTGAAGTATCGCGAGCGACGTGAA
>CALGRR010000052.1 GCA_937880805.1 uncultured Clostridia bacterium | reverse complement strand
TTTTTTAGTTGTAATAAATCATACTTTTGCAACCGTTCAGAAAAAATTTGACAAAACTATTGAAATGGTTTAGAATATAAACGAGGACTTTTGTGAATGTTGGTTTTTCATAGTTTAAAAATCTCCTTTGGTGAAAGGAGAAAAGCGAATACTTCGCATGGAAAACACAAAAAATGAAAAAGATTTCGGAACAGGAATTCCGGAGAACGCAATAGAAGCTCTGGCAAGAGTTCTTCTCCCGGAAATCGAAAAATTCTACAACACGGAAGAAGGCAGAGAGGCCTTTGAAAAGTGGAAATCCAAAAAGGAAAAAGAAACTGCATAATCAATAAATTATCAGTTGGCGGGGATGAATCATCATCCCCGTTTTCCTATTCTATAAGACTGTATAAAAGAAAAAACCCGAACGCATCTCCTATTTTAAAGAGATAGTTCGGATTTTCGTCCTTTGGTCCGAGTGGCGAGACTTGAAAGCTTGAGAAGGCCTCGCGAATCTTTGCACATCACGTCACATAGCCTTATTTTTCAACGGTTTCGAGGTTTTAACATATCCTTATCTTTGCATATGTTTACACATTTTTTCGCAAGAATAAGGACCAAATAAGGACCAGGAAACCACCGATTTTCCTGTCCATTATTTTAAATTATTATATCACATTATCTGGTCCAAATCAAGAAAAACATAACACTTTTCATACAGACTTTTTGCAATATAATATCTGTAATGTATGTTTATTTATCGCAAAGATTTGTATTTAACATAATATTTACAACTTGTTTATTTGACTTGGATAATTTCCTTTGCTACAATAAAAATAGTTGGGAGGTGTGCTTTGTGGATTTGAAGAATCCGTTTGCTTTGCGTAATGGGAAAGTAATAATGGTTGAAGATTTATCTGATGACGAAAGAGGTCTTGCTTGCAACTGTATATGTCCTGCTTGTAAAGATAGATTTGAAGCAAGACTTGGAAATGTCAGAGTTCATCATTTTTCTCATAACGGAGAAGGCTGTGACGAAGTTGCGGCATTTTTAAGTGGTATGTATATGCTTGTAAAAGAGTTTATAGATGCAAACGAAATAAAGCTTCCACCTTTGAATGTTTATTGGGCATTTGATTCGGTGCGATATACGGAAGAAAATTTCTTTTCACGAATACGCTTCAAACCAAGTAACGGTTTTTATAACACCACGAATGTTTATCCTGAAAAAACATTAAAATTTGATTGCTCTGAAATTGTTTATAAAAACAAGAAACCCATTGCAATTGTTCTGACCTGTAGAGAAAATAAAATAGCATTGCGTATAAAGCCTCCTGATACAGTATGCAAACAATTTGAAATCAAGCAATATGAAAATATGGCAACAATTTGTTTTGACGCTTCAAACATTAAATTCGGAGAACTAAATAAAAACGATGTTTCTAAAATATTGTTAACTGAAGCCGATAACTGGAGCTGGATATTTACAGATAAAGCATTGAAAGCTCTTAATGAGATAAACAGAAGAAACGATTTAAGGCAAAAGCAAATTCAGAAAGAACGTGAAGAAGCACAAAAGAAAAGAGCAGAAGCGTTACGATTACAAGAAGAAAAACGAAAAAGAAAGCAAGAGTTAGAATTGATGCGTAAACAGCAGCAACAAACTGCTTTTAATCCACCTAAGGCTTCATCTATGCCTAAAGAACGTATCGACAAAGATAAGATGTATAGCAAAGGCTATGAAGAAGTAAAAGACAAGGATTTTTATCAACAAGATGAAATTATTCGCGATAGATTTGATCAACGTTGGGTTATGTGTAAAAATTGTGGTAAAATAGATCTTGATGTTAACTTTTCTGAATACGGCGGAATTGCATCAACTAATTTAGGTGTTTGCAGAGATTGCACTATGTCATCAAAACTTTTTGTTTCAAAATTATAAACATATCATCACACGAACAAGCCCGCAGGTTTTTGCCTGCGGGCTTGGTGATTAATACTTGGTTTCGTCGCTGTGTTCATCGTAATCTTCATCTTCATTAAAATCACGAAAATAGAATTCATCTGGATCACGATAGCCGACAAGCTTGCCGAGAAATCTGATTTTATCTGTAAAAACTGTTACAGGTTGATATGCATCATCCTCAAAATACAGTTCACACTTTCCTTCTCTTTCGTTTGTAACAAAAGCCGGAATAATAACTCCGTCCAGTTCAATTGCCTGATAATCACCGAAATAAACTTCATCAGGATCATATTTGATTATATATCCCTCTTCAATTCCGTGGTTAGCAAAGCTGCTGTCCCTGATAACAAACTCATTCTTGCGAAGTGCCACGGGTTCAAGTTCATCATCGAGTAAATAATAATCGCGTTCATACTCGGTGAGAATATCGCTCAAAGATGATGCCCCAAGGCTTTTTTGAATTGCTGTCATTACGGCATAGGGGAAAATGCAATTGACGTACGGATTCTTGTCAAAGAAACACAGGATTTTTTCTTTCTCAAATCCATATTCCTTTGAAATGTTTTCGACGATGATTTCTTTAAGATGATTTTTCAAATATTTCAACTCCTATTAAATATTTGACACTTCTGTGCCTTACAAACGGATAATAGCATATGAACGTTACAACCACGTCGCGGGTTGCCTAAGTTTTTTGAAACATTACGTGAACAAAATACGTACATTAGAATTAAATGATTTTGTCATTTAAATGTATCTAATGTAAATTTTGCACCAACTCTAAAACCTTTTACGAATGAATCGGCTGCGCTTGTTGTTAAAAAATCAAGATTCTTTTCAATGTATCTCTCTAACAATTCTTGCTCTTCATCCGGTATTTTTTCAGAGAGTTCCTTTTCGGTTTCAGTCAAACTGTCAAGCTTTCTCTTTAACACCGCTTTGAATTCCTTATTGGTTTCCTGCGGTTCAATGTTGCCATAATAAAACTCTTCAATAAAGCCGGGCATTATCATACCCCCTTTTCAAACAAAGGATGATTTTGGCATATTTAAAAAGGCTAAACAAATCAATCAACTCCCAAAATTTATTACAGAAGATATATTTCCTCTGCAGAATAATTGTACCAGGAGTCAATGGACAACGTCAACGCGTGAAACGTACAAAGATTCGGCTCTGCGGCCGGTGAAAGCGCACAAAAGCCTTGCGTATATGAAAAAGAGCCCATCCGAAGATGAGCTCTTAAAAGTTATTGAATACTACAAACAATACATTTTCATAATACTGTAAATGCAACCGTTTATTTCGGCAACTTACTGTATCCAAAAAACACATTATCAGAGTTATACATTTTTTCATCCCATTTATCTTTGCTTCCGCCGTAATAAATCTTATAATTTGAATCGTCACCTATAAAAGCGTTAGGATTTAACTCAACATTTTTATGTATGTGCAGTCTTTTTAAATGACGGCAATTAAAGAAAGCAAAATCATGAAGATAAATAACATGGCTTGGTATAGTGTAATCCTCGTTGATTTTTGCGGGAGGATACAGCAAAAGTGTTGATTGGTTTTTGTCAAACAAAACACCGTCAATAGCTGAGAAATCACTATTACCTGATGAAACATTTATATGTTCCAATGAAGTGCAACCATCAAAACCCACTATGCTTTCCGAACCTTCAATTCCGATGCATATATCCGTCACTCCGCTTCCGATTGTAAGAGTTTTCAAATCTTTGCAGTTATAAAAACAATTCAAAAGTATATTAACAGTATCAGGCACTATATATGATGTGCAACCGCTGTTTGCAGGCAGACATATAAGTTTGGTCATATCACTTGTATAAAGTGCTCCATACCAATCAGTTTTAAAGCTTCTGTTTCGGAAGTCAACGGATATTCTTTCAAGATTTTTGCAATTCACGAAAGGATTTTCAAAATCAACAACAAATTCTCCTGAATAATCAAACGATGTAAAGCTTTTTCCAAAGCTGATAGTTTTAAGATTATCGCAATGCCAGAAAGCATCATAGTTTATGGTAACCACAGAATCGGATATGTCAATTTTTTCAAGATTTCTATTGCTAAGATCGAATATTTTGACTACACCGCTTGGAACGGAATAGCTTGTTTCCTTTTTCCCTTCCGGATATTTTATGAGGTCGGATTTGGATTTATTAAAAAGTACATTGTCAACACTTGTATATTTTAAATTGGCACTGTCAATAACAATTTCTTCAAGCGAATCACAAGAGTTGAAAGCATCTGCTTCGATACTGTTTATATTTTTGTTTATTATTATTTTTTTTAGCTTTTTACAACCCGAAAACTCATCTTCAATACTGTATATATTTTCAGGTATTGAATACTCCGTTTTACCTTGAGGGAAAGTAACTATCCACGTTTTATCCTTATTATATAAAACTCCTTGGTCATCTGTTGAATAGTTTTCGTTAGATGACGAAACTTTAATGCTTTCAAGATTGGGGCAATCATCAAAAGTATATTCCAGCATACCTGTAAACCCTTCGGGAAGAGTTACTTTTTTAACGGTTTTGCAGCCATCGAGTGCCCAATTTGAAATATCACGCAACGAATCAGGGAATACATAGTTTGTTTTATCACAGTTTACAGGAACGGCAATCAACTGAGTTTGAAGTTTATCAAACAAAACACCGTATTCATCGTTGTAATAATAGGAGTTTTCAGGGTCAACTGTTATTTTTTTGAGATTTTCGCAACCTATAAACGGATTTTTACCTATAGAATACACATTTTCAGGAATATGGACCGATTGGAGCTTTGTACAATTTTTAAATGTGAAATCTCCGATATAATAAACATTTTCAGGAATTTCAATAGAAGAAAGCGACACACATCCGTTAAACACACTGCCGGAATTATTAAGACCTTTACCGAGATATTGGAGATTATAACCTAACGTGATTTTTTGTAGAGATTTACATTCCTCAAATGCATTTGCACCTATTGCTGTTACAGAATCAGGAATTGTAATTTCTTTAAGTGAAAAGCAGCATCTGAAAGCGGCATAGCCGATCGTTTCAAGTGTATCGGGAAGTTCAATGCTTTTTAAATTAATACAAAAGTTAAAAGCCAAATCAGAAACAGCGGTTGTGCCGTCCAAAACAACAACCTTTTCAACATCTTCTCTCAAATCATACCAGTCTGCATCAATCAAATCAAAGTCGCCAATCTGCGTTCCACCGACAGTCAGTGTTTTGGTTGATTTATCAAAAGTATAGGAAGCAGGTATTATTTGTGCCGTTGTTCCTTCTGTTATTGTAAATGTTACAACATTTCCAGAAGTTATATCTGATGTCGACAAGGTGTTATCCGTTTTATTATCGAATACTCCGAATTTGTTCAGTACCATACCTAAACAACCAAGAAGTATGATTATACCGGAAACTATTGAAGCAATTATTATTTTCCACTTGGGATGAGGCGGCGGAGGTGGTGGGGGCGGCGGGGAACCACCGTTCAACATACTCAATGCTTCCAAATCACGGCGCATTTCACACGGAGATGAATATCTGTCTGCCGGATTATATTCGCAAGCTTTCAGGATTATTTTTGCAAGAGCCGCATTTGAATTCACGGGTATTGAAAGTTTTTCTCCACTCATGCGTTTTTCAAGAGCTTTTTCTTGTGCAGAATGAGTTATCATTTCTGGTGGTTGGGGTAAAAAGGGAGTTCGATTATTATTTAGATACCTATACAATACTACGCCTACAGAATAAATATCCACGGAGTTGTCATAGCTTTCACACTTATAGACCTCTGGTGCCATATAACTGTAGGTACCTTTTTTTGAAAGCTCACCCGTTGTTTTTTCAATTGTTTTAGCTACACCAAAATCACCGAGCTTAAAATCTCCGTTTTCTGAAATGAAAATATTTTGCGGTTTTATATCTCTGTGAATTATATTGTTCTTTTGACACACTTCAAGAGCTTTGCACAAATCGATTCCAAGGTTGATTATGCTTGATTCATCACAGCCATTTTCAGCAAAATGATACTCTGCAGGAGTTAGCAATTCCATGCGAATAAAAACATCCCAGCCTATATCGCATTCATGCTCTATTACAATATAATCTTCACAATTCACAATGTTACTGTGACCTTTCATTTTCGCCATCATATCAAATTCGGCAATAACATTTTCAGCAATTGAACGATAATATGTTGTAACATCCTGCTCACTCATACCGGACATAAGTGCATTTTTTATTTCAGAAGGCTTTTCAGGTATAGTTATAGCTTTTAATGCCGATTTGTATGTTCTTCCGAATTCTGTGCGTTCTATCTCAAAAACCTTGCCAAAAGAACCTTCACCAATAAGCTCGGCTATATACCAAGCACCGAAAAACGGCTCAAACTGTTTATAATAAGATATATCCATGTTACACCTCGCTGTAAGCTTTAATTTAAGAAATGCTGTCAATCGAACTAACCATTGTGTTAAATTCACTTTTATAAGCAGTAGAAAATATTATACACAGATATTTATTGCCGATTCTTTTTAGACAATATCGGACATGAATTACGGTATCATAGCTGTGGTCTTCAAATTGAATACAGCAGTATTCTTCGCTACCGAAATATGTATAGAAAATCCCACTAATGTTTTGAACATTATTTTCACCAACATCATAAATGTATTGATTTGACAACATATATAATGCCTGTTCTGTTGTGATTTCGCTTATATCATCTATATCAAAAGGTGATATCATAATCAAAAAATTTGATGCCTTGTTTGAATTTAGTGCATAAAAATCTGCAAGTTCATCGTTGTAAGCATTTTGATAGTTTTCAGTTTGGTCGGTGTAACCATAAGGAAGGTCAATTTTTAAGTTTGCCCACTCGTTCACATAATCATAGCTGCTCAAGCTGTCGGTTGTGGTTGTGATTCTTTTGGTTGTAGTTGGTTTAAAAGTAGTTGTCGGTTTCTTGGTGGTTGTAACCTTTCTGGTCGTTATCGGTTTTCTTGTAGTCGGTGCAGTGGTGGTTCTTATAGGTTGAGTTGTAAAAGCAACTTTTGCAGATGTGCTTTCCTCCAACTCATCAACATCAACTAAAAACTCATTTTTAACCCACCCGTTTTGATAACCGTATTCTATGTATGTCCACTCTGCCTCTGCTCTTAAAACATAAACAGGATATCCGCTCGGGATTTTTGCAACAACAGCAGAATTTATATCTGCCTGTTCACGCATATTCAAATCGCTGCCTGCTGTTTTCACAAACATTATTTGTGTTGTGCTTTCAAGTGTTGTTGAAAACTCTGTATTAAGCAAATCTGGAAATTCAAACATAGTGGTTGAAATATTCGAGTTTCCAGTTGTATCTTCAACATTCACGGTACTTGACGATAAATTTGAAAAAAACAATCTTAAATCACTTGCAAAAGAAGAGTTCTTAAAAAGACATGCTCCACAAATAATCAACGCTAAAATTGCGACGCATACTGCACAGATTATTACAGTTTTCTTTTTGCTGCCATCGTTTTCTTTAATTTTTTTGCCACCTTCATCAAAAAATGATTCATCAAATTCATCTGGTATATTTACAGCAAAAGATTTACTTGGCTTTGAAATTGGTTCAGATGTTTTTTCAAACTTATTAACAAGAGGTTGATGAGTTGTCTGTTCAAAAATTTTGGGTTGAAATTCTGTGGCGGTTAATAGATTTTCAAGTTCTCTACGAAGCTGTGCGGGGCTTGAATAACGGTTTTCAGGTTTAAAACTGCAAGCTTTCAAAATAATTCTCGCAAGTTCTTTACTTGCGTTTACAGGCGGAGGCAATTCTTCTCCTCTCATTCGTCTCGTCAAAGCATCTTCACTTTTATTATAAGTTATCATTTCAGGAGGTTGGGGTAAAAACGGAGTTCTGTTATTGTTAAGATAACGATACATAACAATTCCGACAGAATATAAATCCACTGAATTACCGTAAGACTCTCCTTTATAAACTTCAGGAGCCATATAGTTATATGTTCCTTTTTTAGAGAATTCACCGGTTGTTTGCTCAATGGTCTTTGCAACACCGAAATCACCAAGTTTGAAATCTTCGTTGGCTGAAACAAAAATATTACTTGGTTTTATATCACGGTGAACAACATTATGCTTTTGACATATTTCAAGAGCTTTGCATAAATCTATACCAAGTCCTATAACCTTTTCATTATCAATACCGGTTTCTGAAAAGAAGCTGTCAGCAGGTGTTAAAAGTTCCATGCGAATAAGTATATCCCAACCTATTCCGTCCTCATGCTTAAAAACATTATGGTCTTCATAACTGACGATATTGCTGTGTCCCTTCATTTCTGACATCAGTTCAAATTCTTTTGCAACATTTTCCACCAACGAATTAAAATATGATGTCACACTATCTGAGTCCATACCACTCATTGACAAATTTTTTATTTCACTTTGATTTTGAGGAATTGTAATAGCTTTAAGGGCAGATTTATAGGTTTTACCAAAATCTTCACGTTCAATTTCAAACACTTTTCCGAAAGACCCCTCACCAATCAGTCGGGTTATATGCCATGCGCCAAAAAGCGGTTCATATTTTTTGAAGTATTCCATTTCAACACCTCGTCACATTATTCAAGCACTTTAACAATTACTGCGGTAACATTGTCTGTTCCGCCTTTTTTTATTGCCTTCAGAATCAACATCTTCAAAGATTCTTTTACCGGATTATCAATTCCAAGTATTTCGCTGATTCCCTCATCGCAAAGCACATCGGTTACACCATCACTGCATAGAAGAAAAACATCTCCGACATTAACGCTGATTTCGGTTTCAAACGGCTCAATTATCATTTCTTCGGGGAATATTCCCAAATGCTGTGTAAGCTTGTGTCTCTCCGGATGAGTTTTTGCTTCTTCGGGCGTTATTATATTCATCCTGATTAATCGCTCTGTCTGCGTGTGGTCTTTGCTGATTTGTTCAAGTTTGTTTTTTCTAAACAAATAGATTCTACTGTCACCAATGTTATAAGCATGAGCAATATTGTCTTTTATATATAAAACGGCAAGAGTTGTACCCATTCTTGTTCCGCTATTATTTTCAATTTCGTCACAGATTTTATCATTCGTTTTTTTGACATAATCATTTATATCAAAGCTTTTGTTCTTCCAATATTCACCTAAAGCTTCAACAGCAATCAGTGAGGCTCTTTCTCCGAATGCTTCTCCTCCCATACCGTCACAAACGGCATAGAGATATTCCTCGCAGATTTCGTTACGCTCTGTTCCGTGTCTGTTTAAAAGAACCTCTTTTTTGTATTTCCCGCATACGAAATAATTATCCTCGTTGTTTTCTCTGACCCTGCCTTCATGGGTAAGAGCTATGCTTTCAATGCGCATAATTTCACCTTCTTTTTTTCGGATTTAGGGGATGGGAGTTAAATACATATCGATTGTTTGGGATAAATCTTTTAGCAAGTTAACAAACTCGTCGCATCTAATGAGTTCTTGTACGTAACGAGCATTATCAATTTTACTTTTTATTTCTCGTGAGCTTATTTCCGGTAAATCGGCACATTCCGTAAAAATACGTTCTAAATGATTATTAACGTATTCCAGTTCTGCCGTTGCATTTTTGAGTGCTTTGTTGAGATATTCAAGCTGTTTCAATTGTTCTTTCATCAAAATAATGTTTGCCATTTTCTACATCTCCCTAATCCCCCCGACCGCATTGCTGCGGTCGGGATAAAATATGTTTTACTTGTTGTCGTCTGCAGCCTTGATTTTGTCTGCCCATGCCTGCATTTCATTTGCATAGTCTTCGAGAAGCTGTGAAAAGTTTTTGAATGTAGGTTCAAAGCTTGAAAATTCCTGTGCCATTTTTTCTTGAGCATTACCTGTCCAAACTTCAGTCATACCGTTGATGAGAGTTTTGAGGTCTGTAATAACCTGGTCATGCTGAGCCTTATACTCTCTTGCCTTCTTAACCTTTGCACTTGCTCCTGCGTAATCAAGATAGATATTTGCCATTTTGTTTGC
The DNA here is from genome assembly GCA_937880805.1 of uncultured Clostridia bacterium. Classification (GTDB taxonomy): domain Bacteria; phylum Bacillota; class Clostridia; order Oscillospirales; family Acutalibacteraceae; genus CAG-177. Next base: position 14,748 of record CALGRR010000052.1, on the reverse strand, counting down.
CTCCTTATTTTTAGAATTTATATTTTATGCAGATTGGCAACTGCGTAAAATCAGAACAGGTTTTTGATTATGTTTGCTGCCGTGGTATCGGCATCCTGCATCGCTTTAAGTTGCTTTTTGATTGATGATGCCATATCCTCGTAAGCCTTCGCCATTTTCTCCAAAGTGGGAAGAACGGCATCGTATTTGTTAACAAATCGGTTAAATGCGTTTCCGTCCCACACATCGCAAAGGCTGATTGTGAGTTTTGTTATGCTGCGGATTATGTCTCTGTATTCATCAGCCTTTTTAATCATTGTGTCGGCTTTTTGAGTTATACCCGTGGGGTTAATATAAATAGTATTTGCCATGTTTTCACTCCTTTGTTATTTCACATAATACAAATTAAGCATTTTAGTGCTGAAAATCTTTTCTGCGTTCATGTTTTGACCTTTTGAATAACTGCTAAATAGTGCACTATCTTCAAGTTTTCGCTTTGTTCCCGAATTGCTTGGATCCATAACGTAGAACTGAACTTTATTGTCAACAATCTCATAATTAGTTATTGTGATTGCATGGTTATTTGTGTCATGTTTGGCGTACAAAACAATTCCTTCAGGGCGTTTATCTAAAAGCTGTGTTATATAATCTGTGTAGGTGTTTGTAACTTTGCTTTTTACAGATGATGCATTTTCATATTTCATAGAGTATTGGCAGCAATTAGTTTTCCAATAATATCCTTTGCCTTTAACATAATTGTATTTTCGAACTTCTTCTCCCGTTACGGTTGCTTCTCCTCCGTCTATTATTTGTTTTCTTCGCAAAAGATTTACAACCGCATATGTTGTACACTGGCTTGGCTTTTGTGTAATTGTTTCAAGTGCATCCAACTTTCTTTCTATTTCAACTTCACGTGCTTCTTCGGGATGTTTGTCCTCAAATTCATCGGGTGTGGTTATAACGGCATCGGAAATAACATCAGCGACAATCCTACCAACCGAAACTGCGCCGCCTATCACTACACCGCCTGCACCTATCGGCGGAATTACAGATGAAATGATATCTGCCCATTTGCTGTCTTTATATTTTGCGACAATAGACTTTACACCGCTGCTGATTTCCTTAAAAGTATCGCTTGAAGCAATTTTTGTAACTTCAAGAATCGCTTTTAATCCGTTGTCAATTTCGATTGATTTTGAATCCACCGTGAGAAGTCCGTCAAATGCACTGCTTACGGCACTTGAAAGATTTGACATTCTGATTTGCTGTGTATATAGCCTTTTTTCAAGCGCCTTGATTTCGGTATCGTAGTCAATCTGTCCATCATATGCATCATCAAGCTTCGTTCTTATTTGCAGCAGCTTGCTTTTCAAAACCGATGTTTTATTTGCCAGTCTTTTGGTTTCGGATACTATTGATTCGTAATTTGAACCTAAAACTATATTCATAATTAATCATCTCACTTTCTTTTTAACGTGAACCTCCGCCTGCGCTTTGGTCAATATTGTTAAGCTGCTCAACCTTTTTGGCGATTCTATTTTTACAGGTTTGCATATCAGTTCTTATTTTTTTGAGGTCAGATTCCCATTCCTCAAGCTTTTGTATTGTTACATTTGCAGCCTCACCTTGCCAATTATCTGGAATATTTGAACGAAGCTTTTTTGCCTGTTCGATCAAATCATCACAGTCATTAATTGCATCTTCAAATTCCGCAATCTGTTTTTTTGCCGCAATATAATCTAATTTCAGCCAATTCGAAATAGCCATAGTTATCCTCCTAATATGTAATCGTAATAATACTTCCATCATAAACTCGGTTTTGGGTCAGCGTTTTCTCGTCTTGCAAGCGACGTTTGCCACAGTAAAGATAGATTCTTTTTGTATTTGCAAGCTCTGCAACACCGGCAGATTTCAGTGTTCTTAAAAGCTCTATGCTCAGCACACTGACCTCAACATCTGCAGGAAGCTCCATATCTGCTTCTTGCCGTGTTTCTCCTATTCTTACGGTTGCAATAATGCTGTTAGACATAGTATTCACCCCTAAAATCCGTATTTTATGAGCATATCGGAAAGTCTGGCTTTTTGCGTTTCAAGAGTAACAACGGAAACATCTGTATATTCTTCCTCTCCAATAAGATTTGGTGCAATATCCAAAGCGATGTTTTCATCGGAAAGAGTAACCATTCCGTCTGTTGACTCTTGTCCCCTTACTGTACAAGAAACCACAATACTCACAAAATCACTCTTTTGCGTATAACCCTTTACAATCAGTTCAGCACTTTGACCGTCAATTCCGTTTTTGCAAAGAAGTTTTGTTGCTTCTTCGATCTTCCCGTCAGATGCAAGATCACGAGCGTTTTCAAATACATCACCGTGCACACGATAAAACCCATTGCTGTTTTGAGGCGAACTTTCCGAAAAGCGGGAACATATTTCCAATTTCATTTCTTCGGCAGTAATTTTTGTGATTTCGAAAACATTGTCTTTAAATTCCGCTTTTACGATTCTATTGCCGTTTCTATAGAAAACACAAGGATTATCCTGCAAACCACTGCAAAGGGAATGTAAAATCAAGTGGCTTTGACTATAAGCGATAGTTTTTATTATGTCACTTGTGTCGGACTGAACAGTATTGTTACCGTCAAAATCCATTTCCAAGCAACCTTTTCTCATAAGACTGTCAGCTGTTTCCGATACTGCCTGTGAAAGCCTATCTTTAGGAATAAATGCAAAGCCGTCATCAATTCCATAAACCTCATTTGCTCCTAAAAGAGCACAAAGATACATTATTTCTTTTGAATCAAGAATTAAATTTTCCATAAAATCATCTACTCTTTCATTGTTTTAAACTTAACGGTTTTCTTACCGTCAATAAAATAACCTTCAAATTGACCAAGCTCGTCTGATTTTTTGGAGAACGGAAGGTCTGTTTCGAAAATTCCGTGAGAATTAAAACTTTCGCCAAGCAAAATTTTATATTTGCTGTTTACAAGCGAAGTTGTGATTGAATCACCTTTGTTATATCTCGAAGTTAAATCCGAATTATTTGCGGCTGCAATAAAATAAACATTGAGATTTTTACCCATACGGATTAATGCATTCAAACGTTTGGCTGTTTCATTGCTGACTTCCTCGATAAATCTCTCAAAATTATCAACAACAACCAAAAGTGAGTCGGAAGTTTCATTTGAATTCTTTCTTTTTTGCAATTCAGCTGCTAAATCCTCAAAAAACTCATCCGCCTGAGCCACATCACAGATATAATTATCACAGCAATCTGTACTGTCATACCACGCATTCATAATGTCGATAACAGTAACAACAGCAGATAACTTGTTTTTGAACTGTTTTGCCACAACCTTCAACATATTAGTTTTACCGGATGACGGAGTACCCGAAATCATATAATAATGAGACTCCGTTGGAAGGAACGATACCGGCTTTATGTCGGAAGTGCTTAAACCAAGCGTTATTCCTTCGGAACGAACAGAACCAAAAGTAATAACGACCGGCATCAGCGGAATTGGCTGAGGTAATTTTCCGTCCCAGACTTCATCCATAAGCTTTGCAATTCTTTTTATTTCACAAACTTTCTCCGCCTCATCATCCACCTGAACAGGTATTGCTGTTTGGTATTCAAGAGGTGTTTTATTTATTGCTGCAAGACCGCGTCCGCAACAGTCTTCAGGTCTTAAAGACAGTCCTTTTACACCAATTACTGTTGAATAATCCGATTCATCTGTCAGCTGCAAAGCAATCTTGGTTTTGACATTATCAGTTATTTTAAAATGAACTGAATTCGCAGCAGTTGCCGTTGCGACAAGAATTATTCCGTAGGTTGCACCTTCGCTCGTCAACATAACAATAAATTCTTGTAATTCAGGATATTGCGAAATCAGCTTTGGTAGATTATCTATCGCCAATACCATATACGGCATTTGCTCATTGGCAACCTTTCTGTAAATGGGCAGACTTCCTACTCCTACTTGGCTGAATTTGTTTTTGCGTTCTTTTAACAGTTCGGTCATAAGCAGAGCAAGTTTATCTATCTTTTCTTTTTCGTTGCTGTTTGCAACTCCTCCCACATGGGGATAATCCTTAAACATTCCAAGAGTCATACTTCCGAAGTCCATAGCATAAACATTGACTTCATCAGGCGAATAGGAAAGACACAGTGACATAACCAAAGTTTGCAAAAATGTTGTTTTTCCCGTCATGGGTGCACCGTAAACAATGGCATGTCCTTTTTCTGAAAGATTAAGCTTTAACGGATACTGTGACTGCGATATAGGGTCATCAGCCAAACCTATAACCGCTTGCAAACCGTTTGAATTATCAGGCCATCTTGATCCATCAAACGAATTATCAAGCAAAGAGGGCAAACAAACGTTTTCAGGAAGTTTCGGCGGCCACACCTTTCTTGCGTGTGAAATGCCATTTTCAGTAACATAAGCATCAATATAGTTTACAACCGCCTCTATTTCGCTTATGTAGCTTTTTGAACCGATTGTTTTATCGGGTAAGGCGAAGCTGTCTCGACTGCCGTCAAGGTTAACAAATGAAATTTTTGGTACTGCGGAATTTTTTTCGCTCCTTGTGGGATTATATGGAGCACCGCTCCAAAAGCTTTGAATCTGTTCGAAAAGCTCATTTTCACCGACCTTGATATATGCTCGTCCCGGATTGGTGATTCTGGCGGCTTCGGTATGACTCGATCCTAAAACATCTCTGCTATCAACAGAATCTTGAACCTTTAAACATATACGAAAATGCGCATTTGCGTTAATTTTTTCTGTAACCACTCCTGCAGGTTTTTGAGTTAACAAAATTATATTTACCCCTAAAGCTAAACCAGTTTGAAATACACTTTCTACAGCCTGCATAAAATCAGGATAGTTTGCTTTAAATTCAGCAAATTCATCTATAACTATAAACATAAACGGTAACGGCTCTGTAACTTCTCCGTGATAGTATTTTTGCTTGTATTCTATTATGTTTTTCACTCCACAGGCATCAAACAGGTTTTTTCTTCTGGTAAGTTCATTGTTCAAAGCAACAAGGTTTCTTGAAATATTTTTGTCTATGTCAGAAATAGTTCCCGATAAATGAGGCAATTTTCTAAATGGTGAAATCAGTCCCGTTCCTTTAAAATCAATAATGACAAAACAAACATCATCAGGCGAATAATTAATAGCCATAGAAAGAATCCATGATTGTATTGTTTCTGATTTTCCTGAACCAGTTGTACCCGCAACAATCCCGTGTGGTCCATATTTTTTTGAATGAATATCAAACATAAATAACTCGCCGTTTGATTTAACGCCAATCGGTACAGAAAGAGACTTATAACTTTTTGAGTTTGCCCATCTTGAAGCCAAATCAAGTTCTTGCGGGCGACGTACCCCATAACCTTCAAGAAAAGTTATGCTGTTGGGTAAAGAAATTGAACTTTTTATATCTGCAAGTTTCAACGGAGCAATCGCTCTCGAAAAACGCTCATAATCATTTTCGGGAATTATATCCGTTTCAAACTCAAGTGTACCGTCTTCTCCGCTTTGGGTAAAAAGTCTGCCTTTACCTTGCGAAAGTTCGGCAAAAACGGAAGTGTTACTCGGAAGCATATCAAAGCTATCCGAAATAATGATTGCACCCACACCGTTGCCGCATTGCGATATCCGCTTTTGTATCAGCGGATTACTTGCAATTTCCTCATCGGCAATAACAAACAGATAAAATGGCAATTTTTCTTTTTTATCGTTCTCATATTCCGAATCCGAAACAATTCTTGTTTCAAGAATTTCGCCAACTGTTTTAACTGAATCCACAATCGATACAGCTTCGCACGCAACATAACGGCGGCTTCTGTCATCATTAAAGCAATGCGGCAACCACCTCATCCAGTTCCATTCCATTTTTTCGGAATCCGAAAACAGAGCAACGATTTTTAAATCGTTGTATGTATGGAAAGTTGTCGCTTGAATTATCAAATTTTTAACCAAACGTTTTGCTTCTTTTCGTTCTCCGTAGACACCCATAACGGGATTTTTTTTAAAATCAACAGTTATAGGTGCGCCATCAATAATTCGGTATTTTTCTGTTTCACGCTTAATTTTTGAAAGCAAATCATCTTCCTGAAGTTCAAAACCATTGCTTTGGAACTTGGCCTTTAAACCAGCTTCCACCTTGCCGTGCCCTATTCTGAAAGTCAGAAAATCCTTGTCGCCGCTTTTTCTGTTCCAAATTTCTTTTTCGCCGTTGGTTACGATTGAAACACATTCTGCGGTTTCGGGCGCATCGGCTTTCATGGTTTTCAACTGCTCGTGCACAGCAGTTTTAAATTCCTGTGCAACTTTTTTGATATATTCGGTATATTTGGAAATCTTCAATTCAAAGGATTTTTTGTATTTCTTTTTTGCCGCTATATGATTGGTGATACCGAGAGCAACGCTGATTAGTGACATTGGGGCTGAAAGCATGAAAGAATTAGTTGAATAGATTGACGCAACAGTTATGGACATTGCAATCATTAAAATCGGTTGAAGCAACAGGGAAACAAAATTTATCTCCGGCTTGTTTCCGATGTTGGGCGGATTAGTAATTTGCAGTTCGCCTGTTCTGTATTCCTCTTTTACTCTCGGAGACGGATGAATTATAGGATAATCCTTTCCCATTACAGGTTCATCTTCTGTTCGGCATTCTATTTCTTCTCTCTTTTCAAAAGTAAGCGTTCCTTGTGAATATTTAAAATTGTAATCCACAATAGAGATTTCATCGCCGTCTTTTAAATCAGCTTGTGTAATCCTTCTTCCGTTAACATAAGTACCGTTTGAACTGTTCAAATCGATTATTCGTACATTTTTGCCTGACAAATAAAATCCCGCATGAATTCTGCTGACCTTGGGATTCATAATGGCTATTGAGCAAACATCTTTTTTGCCAATTGTCATTTCGTTATGTATACGAACAGACATTTTCTCACTTATCTCATATAACTCGGCTTCTAACACATCTGTCTTTCCGACAGATACAGTTATTTTGTCGCCAATACCAATAGTGCCTTTTTTGAAATTTTGCCCATTGACAAATGTTTTTCCTTTGCTGAGAAGAAAAACATTTCCGGATTTATCAGCCGAAAAAACCAAATGTCCTTTTTTAATGGATTTGTGTTTCAACATAATATTATCAAACTCATAGCTTCCTACTGAAACAGTATCAGAACAAACTAACGGCAATTCATACTTTTTATTAGCAAAAATGACTTTGATAAACAGATTCATCCAAACATCTCCCTATTTTAGATATTCATAACAAATATTCGGTTAAAAATATAGATACCGTTTTTGAGCTTCACATTCATAGTTTTTTGAAAATTTGTTAAAAATAACGAAGATTTTTTTGAATATTATAGCAGATAACCTCAGTTTTGTCTATTATCGTAGACGGAAAATTGTATAATAATTTGTAAACTCTATAATATAAAATAAAAAGAGGTGTCTGCATGAACGAATTTAATACGAAAGCTGTCGGCACCGTTATCCGCCGCTTGCGAAAAGAAAAAGAGTTGTCGCAGGAAGTTTTCAGCGGCCTTGCAGGCATAGCAAGAAGCCATCTTTCAATGATTGAAAGCGGCGATAAAAAGGCAAATTTTGAAACGCTCTGGAAAATCGCAAACGCCTTCGGTATTGACCCTCACGAACTTGTGAAATTGATTGAAGAAGAAGCGAATAAAATGAAATGAACTCCGCTATGTTTGAGGCATAGCGGAGTTTGGTTTTTAATATATCAAACCACTTTTCTTAAACATCTGAACCATTGTTGACTGAATATTTGAAAGCTGAAAGTTAAGCTTATAGAAACGGACAATTATGCTGTCGGTTGCCAAAACATTACCTGCGCTGTCGGTAACTTTAACGGTTATTGTTGCTTTCCTCGCAAAGAAAAAGCCTTTATTTGTAACCTTTCCGTTTGAATCAACAAGTTCCTTTGGATTGTCAGAAGACCACTCAACATTATATCCGTCAGACACATCGCAATCAAATTTTACTGATTCACGCGAATAGCTTTTAAACAGAGAAACTTTTTTGTTGTATTCGTCGATATTTTTGCCGTCAAGAGTAATGTTTGCTTTAAGATTATCGGTTGAAACCGTTATTTCAAACGAAGCACTCTTGGTTGTTTCGCCGAAAGTATAATAAATCGTAACAGTTTTATCACCGATTGACGATGTATCTACATTCGAAATATCATAATCCGTAATAACTTGCGATTTTCCGTCACTGAAAAGTGCGATTACCTCCATATCGGATATATCAAGCTTTTCATTAAGCGCATAATGGGTTTTAGAAGGCATTTTGGTGATTGAAACACCGCTCAAATAAGTTTCAACCTCAATAACTGCAAATTCGCTGAAATGGTCAGTTTCAAATACAATGTAGTTACCGTCAAGAGTGCTTGCGAAACGAACGAGCGGGTCAACAGGGTCATCTGTAACATGATAAACACGACATTTTTCAGGTTTAACATCATCGGGAATTTTGATTTTCACAAATACTGTTCCGTTGGGCTGAACTTTTTCTCCATACTGAAAAAGGTTGATATCATAATACTGAACACTTTTTATGTGACCGCCTACTGCAAAGTTTGCGGTTTCATAATTTGAGGGGTCAAGCATATCAACCGTCAGCAATGTTGCAGGATAAATTTCCTTTGCTGTTGCGCTTACAATAACGCCGTTAGGCTCGTTTCTAAGAATAACAGATACATATTCAAGAGATGAAGCTGCAAAAACTATTCTATCTGCAAAGCCGTCAACAATATTTTGCTGGGTAATATTCAAAGTGTAATCAACAGTAGCTATACTTTGGTCAAGCACTGCAAGCGATGCTTGCGAATAAAGAATACGGTCTATCTTTTCGCTTTGAGCAACAGCCTCAATCACTTTTGTATAGTCCGCAGGAAGATATTCCAGATTAGCTATTGCATCGTCTATTGCTTTTGCATATTCGGTAACCAATGACTGGTTTGACACATCAAGAGTTTCATCAACCGATAAAATTGCGCTGTCAAGAACAGCAAGACTTTCTGCTGTATAGAGTGATCGTTCAATTGCTTCCGCCCTTGATTTTGCAGCTTCAATTTCGGAATAGTCTGCAGGAAGATATTCAAGCTGTTCTTTTGCATATTTAATATCATTTATCCAATTATCAACCATATCCTGAGTTATAACAGTTATTGTCATATCAACACTTGAAACAGCATTATCAATGGGAATCAAAGATTTTTCAAAATATTTGTTTCGGTCAAGCTTACTGTATTCATCAAGGAGCTGATTGAGCTCGGTCATATCGGGGTTTTCAAGAATAACATAGGGAATTTCGTTTTCTACAGCAAAATAATATGCGCTTGTATCTTTATAGCAATAAATTTCAAGTGAGTCACAATCGTCCAAGGCATCACCGGAAATATATTTCACTTCAGCAGGAATAACGATTTTTTCCATGTTACTGCAAGCATTAAAAACCATTGAATCAATAAATTCAACAGTTTTGGGTATTGTTATTTCTTTAAGTGAAAAGCACTGGCTAAATGTGTGGTTTTCAATTCTCTTAATTCCGTACGGAATATTTATTGCTTCAACTTTCGATTCCGCAAATGCTTCAAATTCAATTTCCTTGACTGATTGAGGAAGAACAAACTCTCTGATTGTTGATGTAACAAACGCCTGCGCACCAATCTTTTTTACCGAATCAGGCAAAATAAGTTTCTCATCGGTTATTATCTGATATGACGCATATACTACGGACTTGTCTTTGTTATAGAGAATACCATTTTCATCGGTACAGTAATATGAGTTTTTGCTGTCAACACTAAAAGAATTGAGCGAATTGGGATCAAACGCCGTTAAACCTATACTTTCAACACTTGCCGGCATACTGATATGCTTCAGCTTCTCACAAGACGAAAAAGCATTTATACCAAGGCGTTCAAACCCGTTCGGAAAAACAAAATCTTCAAGATTATTGCAATCGTAAAAAGCTATGTCATCAATAACTTTCAGTTTGCCGGTTGTCGGAACGGTAAGTTTTTCAAGATAAAAACATTCCAAAAAGGCTTCCTTGCCTATATGTTCAAGACTTTCGGGCAAAATTATATTTCTGTATGTGCAACGGTTGCTAAAAGCACCGGAAGAAATCGATACAATGCCATCAGGAATAACAAGCTCTTCTTCAATATCTGTTTCCCGAATAGCTCTCCACGGAAAATTATAGTAATACAGCACATTTCCGAGATAAATCGGCTGATAATATGGCTGCTTATTGAACCATGATGTTGCATGAAATGCTTTGTATCCTATTCTTTCAATGCTGTCAGGTAAAACGATATCTTTCAAATTTGACTGATTATAAAACGCAAAATCATTTATTGCATAAGTTCCGTTTTTTACAGTCACGGTTGTATTTGCAGACATTGTTCCTTTATAATCGAGAAGCATATTTCCAAGATATACCGCTCCATCGGGTTGGACCTTGTACCACGGAATTTTTCTGAAATAATCGGTAACTTCAAAGCTGCAAAGCTTGCTGTCGGATGGAATTTCGATTTCTTCAATATCTGTCATGCTTAAAGCGTCTGTTCCGATTGTTTCAAGGCTCGCAGGAAGTTTGAGCTTTGTAAGGTTACTATCTAAAAAAGCAATATTCGCAACAGATGTTATGCCCTCTTCAATAACAGCATAGTATATTTCATTCCTGTATGCCCACCACGGAACATCATCATAGAAAAAATTCATATCTCCAGAGCCTTTAACGGTAAGGGTTCCGCTTGTTCTGTCAAGATAAGCGGTTGCGTTTAATCCGCAGGGAAAATCAAGAATTTCCGATGTTTCGGCAGCTACTCCTTTAAAAGCAAACGCAAAGCTTGTTACGATAAGAATGCCCGAAAGAAAAACAGATAATATTCTTTTCATAATTACACCTCACACTAAACTATAATTAATTGAATTTTCTATAGCGTAATTGTAAGCCGCAGAACCTTCGGAACAATTGATTACAAGATTGTTGCAGCCACCGAAAGCATTGTCTCCTATTGAAACAACGCTTGATGGAATCGTAATGCTTGATAATTTTGTACAATCCGCAAAAGCATCATCTCCAATGGATGTAACTCCCGACGGAATATCAACATTTGTCAGGCTTGTACAATTGCAAAAAGCCCCTATACCTATACTTTGTAAAGATGACGGCAATGAAATACTCCTCAGATTTGTGCAATCCGAAAAAGCCTCCATACCGATTCGGGTAACGGTTGACGGAATCGAAACAGTCGTTATATTTGTATTTCCCATAAATGCACCTGTACCTATTGCAGTAATATTTGACGAACCCACTTTTGAAGGAATTGAAACACTGCTTTCATCGCCCGTGTATTCACTCAATACTCCGTCTGATACATTAAAAAATTCTGTCAGACTTGTGGTTGATTCGGTTGTTATTATATTTTCGGTTGTCGTTTCTTTTTGAGTTGTAGTTTCTGTTTTCCGAAATTCTGTTGTAGTCTGTTTTGTAGTTTCTTTTGTGGTTGATTCATTAGTTGTTGTGGGATTTGTAGTCGTTGCTTTTGCTGTTGTAGATAATTTTGCTGTGGTTGTTTTAGAATGTTCAGAGGTAATTTTACTGACAGTTTGTGTTTTTGAAGCTGTCAAAACATTTGATGAAGCATTTGCCGTTTCAGATACTGAAAACAATTCTGTTGTTTCTTCAACAATTACATTTGCAAAAGTTGCATACTCAACGGTTGATGTCACACTTGTATGTGTTGTAACCGGTTCATTATTGTTTTTGATATGATTTACAGTTGCAACTCCTCCGCCGACTGCAACAGACGCCGCAACTGCAACCGCTGTTACTTTGGCAGCAACTGCGGCACCTGCCGCACTTACGGTTGAAGAGGTGCTTGCTGCAGTTGCGCTTACTGTTGATACAGTCGCCGTGCTTGAGCCAACCATAGCAGTTGCGGTTGATGTTGCTGTCGCTGCACCTTCTGCTGTAACCGCAGCAACTATTCCGCTTTTTACAGCCGTTGGAATAACAATCATTTTCGCCTGATATGCAAACAGCGAAACAATAAGAGGAATAACAGAAATTCCAAACAACGATTCGTCTTTTTTCTGAAGCTTTTTGAATTCTTTTTCAAGTTTCTTACGGGCATAAAACAATCTGCTCATTACAGTACCTTCGGGTACGCCGAGAATTTCTGAAATCTCGGTTAACGAGTGTTGTTCATAATAAAACAACACAACGCAGGCTCTTTTATCATCAGGCAAATCATCAACAATTCTTTGAATTGCATCTCTTGTTTCACTTTTCTCAATATAATCAACAGGCAAGTTGCATTCATCCGTCAAATCAGACTCTTTTGTCTTTTTGACAGCAATAAAAATATCACTTATCCGCTTTTGTTTGGATATATATTTCTGACATTCATGCTTTACAATTACACCAAGCCAATTGTTGAAGCTTTCGGGATTTTTCAAATCTTTAATGTATTTTGCAACATACATATAACTGTTTTGCAAAACATCTTCAACATCTTGCTCGTTTTTAAGCAACAGAGAAGCCGTGCAATATGCGTGTCTGAACGATTCGTGATAGAGCTTTTCAAATGCACCTTCAACATCATTCTGAGTGTCGATAACAAGGCTTATTAAATTTTGATTTTCCTTGTCCATAGAAAACCTCATAATTCTTTAAAAGATACTCTATATTAACACATATATTCATATTTCGGCAATGTTTTCTGTTTAAATATTTTTTTGAAAACATTGAATATTTTTTGATGAACCCGTATCTTATAATGCCATATATACAAAAAGAACGAAAAACAAGAATCAATGCTTTTCGTTCTTTTGCTTATTTTTCTTTTTTGTAGGTTTCTTCTTCGGTCTGTAATACCTTAAAATCAACCAATCCATTTTCTTCATAGCGGCAACAGATAGATTGAGCTGTTCTGCATAGGATTTAAGAAGGTCAATTTTGGGGTCATCACTGTCACGGTATTTCTTTGAAAGCTCACGCAGTCGGCGGTAGCTGATGCGGGTGTGATTTTTGAAGTGGTCGCAAATTGTGCGTTCAAGGTCATAGCACGGCAGTCCGTCATTTGAGGCAGTCTTTCCGATTTCAAAACACTCGGGTTTAACATAATAAATCTGCAAACCAATATCTTTTATAAATCTGCTGTTTGAGTGGACAAAGCCTCTCGGAACAGCAATTTCGTGTTTATACGGTTTTCGTTTTCGGAAACCGTGAATATATAATGCTTCGCTCATACAAAACACACCTTGAGGAACAGCGGCAAGAATAACATTTCTCTTGTCGCTTATCTTCAAGGTTTTTATTTTATACAAACCGTGTTTGATTCTGACTATATCTCCGTTTTGACAAAGCTGATTGATACAGTATCCGCTTATTCCTGCCGATTTTAGTTCCGCAGTTGTTGCAAACCCGTTGGGAAAGTTTTGTTCCGTAAGTTTATCCTGATGATTCATAGTGCACCTTCTTTTGAGTCGATTGTATCATAAAAAGGTGCTTCAATCAAGATTTTGTGTAAAATTTTGTAGATTGTTACGTTTAATAATTTTCAATTATTAAGATTCATAAATCCTTTAGTATCAGCAACTTTTTTAACATATGATTTTTTGCAAATTATCACATAACGTAATCTTACATACTTTCACTGTAGAACGGCAATAGGAGAAGCTGATTAGTCGGAAAGATGTTTTGACTAATCGGTCGTGTACGCTCCGATGCACGAAAAAAGCAAGCATTTAAACCGCAGCGGGTGCATTAACAGATGAACGGGGATAAATTCGTTGATGTTATGCTGCAGACAATTTTTGAAAGGATGATGCCCGAAAAGCAAAATCGCAGCCCCTTGTCATCAGCCGAATTTTTTATGCTGATGAGGTGTGATGCGGCGTTTGTTTGTTGTTGAAAAGTTGCATCTGATGAACAACAGCAATAAACAACGCAGCGTCACAACAGACCGTTTTTCGGTCTGTTTCGTTAGGGGTTATCACGAAAATATCGTGATTTTTACGTGATAACCACCTAACAGGAGTTTTTTGAGCGAAAAGAGAAAGAATTTCTTGCTCAGAAACTTTGGTGTGAACAGGACGGCAACCTGTTTAACCGGCCTTTTCTCGGCGGCAGAATGTATTTTCTGTATGGAAATTGAGACATCGCCATTGATTTAACAAACGGGTTGGCAGAAACACCAACAGAAAAAAGTTTCAATATAAATGAAAGGTCTGATTAATGCAATTAAGCAAAACAAAGTCAGAGGCAAAAGCATCACAAGACAACTGCGTGATGAAACAGAACCATTTTTATCGACCAAAAGCTTTGGTACTCAGAAAAACTATCGCAAATGGCTTGATGCATATATCAAGTATTGCCGTGAACATCACAACTGCAAAACACACGACGAATGTTTTATGCACATTCAGGATTACTCGGATTATCTGCAAGGTAAGTACAGCGCATCTACCATACACAGCTATCTTGCGGCGGTGTGCGGATTCTATAATGTTCCGATGGATTTGATTACGAAGCCTATACGCCATACTGCCGAATATACAAAATCCCGTTCGGATAACGGCAAAACGATTCGTGCGGACAACAACCCCGACAATCCTCGTTATGAACGCTCGGTTTCGTTTCAGAGTGTTGTGGGTATAAGAGCATCCGAGCTTGCCAAACTTGAGGGTCGGGA
>CALGRR010000051.1 GCA_937880805.1 uncultured Clostridia bacterium | reverse complement strand
AGGTCATGGCGGTTTGTTCTCGTCGGACGGTCATTCAATTGTATTGTTCCGTTACCCGTTGATTACATTTTAGCGAAAAAAATCACCGTTTCCCGTATTTCCAAGAGGATGGAAAAACAAAAACTCTTGCCACTTTTAGAGTAACAAGAGCATGTAGTCAGATTGAAAATTATGGTGTTAATATGGTATAATCAGCTGGATTTAAAAATGTTTTGAGGGAAATATATGAAAAAACAGATTGCAAACATAATCACAGGTTGCCGAATTTTTTGCAGTATTTTGATGATATTCTTTCCTGTGTTTTCCGCGGAGTTTTATATTACATATCTTATTTGCGGATTTACTGATATGATAGACGGAACTGTTGCAAGAAAGACAAACAGCATAAGCGAATTCGGAGCAAAATTTGATACTGTTTCTGACTTAATATTTATAACCGTATCATTATTTAAATTGTTTCCGGTGATTCATATTACTAAATGGTTATGGATTTGGATTGTTATCATATTAATCATTAAAGCAGGCAACATTATATTGGGCTTTGTTCGCACGAAAAAGTTGATATCGTATCATACAGTCGCAAACAAGGTTACAGGACTGTTCTTGTTTTTGTTACCTATGACACAACATTTTATTGATTTGAAACACAGTGCCACTGTGGTATGTGCAGTTGCAACATTTTCTGCGATTCAAGAAGGATATTATATAATAACGGGGCGTGAAAGCATTTTATAACCGAATAGACACCAAAAATGACCGAACAGACAAATCTCAACATTTCTTCTTTTATATTTGCTATGATGGTACTGCAAACAAAAAGGAGGATAACATAAATGCAAGAGATAAAAACAGTTGAGCTCGTAAAGCACTACAAAAATCTGACTGCTGTAAACAAGCTCAATTTAGAAATTCGGCAAGGTGAACTGTTTTCGCTGTTGGGTGTCAACGGTGCAGGAAAAACCACAACAATAAAAATGTTAACCTGCCTGACAAAGCCATCCAACGGTGATGCGTTTGTAGGCGGATACAGCATAACAACGCAATCTGAACAGGTGAAGCAATTAATCGGCGTTTCCCCTCAGGAAACCGCAGTTGCACCGAATCTTTCCGTAAAAGAAAATTTGGAGCTGATCTGTGGAATTTATAGTTTCCCCAGAGAGAAAACAAAGAAAAGAATTGAGGAACTTTGCGGGCAATTTGCTCTTGATTCTGTTCTGAAAAGAAAAGCAGGCAAGTTGTCGGGCGGTTGGCAGCGGCGTGTCAGTATTGCAATGGCACTTATCAGCGAACCGAAAATACTTTTTCTTGATGAGCCGACTCTCGGTCTTGACGTTATTGCACGGCACGAGCTTTGGGATGTGATTCGCTCTCTGAAAGGTAAAGCAACCGTTATCCTGACAACGCACTATATGGAAGAAGCGGAAGCTCTTTCGGACCGCATCGGCATTATGAAAGACGGTAAGCTTCTTGCGGTGGGAACGGCAGAAGAACTGAAACAAAAAGCAGGCACAAACGATTTTGAAGCAGCCTTCGTTTCAATCGTAAAGGAGGGCGCGGTATGAGAATGCTTACTTTTGCAAAAAGAAACGCAAAAGAGATTTTGCGTGACCCTCTCAATCTCGGCTTCGGTCTAGGATTCCCTTTAGTATTGCTGGTGCTTCTGAGTGCATTGCAAAGAAACATTCCCGTAAGTCTATTTGAAATTGATACCCTTACTCCGGGTATTACCGTATTCGGTCTGTCATTTATGACGCTTTTCTCCGCAACGCTGGTTGCCAAAGATCGTGAAAGCGCTTTTTTGCAGAGATTATATACAACACCGCTTAAGGGGTTTGAATTTATCATCGGTTATATGCTTCCTCTTTTGCCGATTGCACTCGCTCAGACGGTCATATGCTATCTGTTTGCGATTCCTTTGGGATTGACTGTGAGCGCAAACATTATATATGCCGTTATCGGCATAATTCCAATGGCTGTATTCAATATTGCATTGGGACTTTTGTGCGGCAGTATTTTCGGCGTCAAGCAGGTCGGCGGCATTTGCGGTGCATTGCTTACCAATCTCTCCGCATGGCTTTCGGGTGTGTGGTTTGATTTGAAGCTTGTCGGTGGTTTTTTTGAAAAGCTCGCTAATGCGTTGCCGTTCTTTCGCGCAGCAGAAGCAGAAAAAGCATTGTTCGGAGGAAACTCTGAGCTTGCGTTTTCACACATTCTTCCGATAATTATATACTGTATATCTATAACAGCGGTTGCCGTGTTCTTTTTCCTTAAGCAAATGAAAAAACAGTAAGGATTTGATGCGATGAAATATAAACTGATTATCGACAAAAATGCAGATGAAGAGATAATTGCCATCGTTCATGAGCCTTCTTCTCTGACACAGCAGATAGAAAACCTTGTCTGCAGCTATTCAGGTACGGACAGTATTATGGGGCACAAGGACGATGAAATGCGTAAATTAACATTTCAGGAAATAGAGTGCATTACCGTTCTTGACAGAAAAGTAATTGCAATTGATGTGAACGGGAACCAATATCGCATTCAAGACAGACTCCGTGATTTAGAGGATGTTTTGCCTTCCTATTTTATCCGTATCAACAAATCCACCCTTGCCAACGAACACCGTATTCTGCGGTTTGATGCTGCGTTCAGCGGCGGTGTCGATGCCGTGTTTCAATGCGGTTACCGTGAATATGTTTCAAGACGTTGTTTTTCACAGATAAGAAGGAGGTATGAATGAATATGAAAAGGTTTGTTTCGGAATTTTTTCGCCGAGGTTTAACAGCCTGCGGTTTCGGTCCAATCATTCTGGCGGTTTTATATCTGATTTTACATTATAAGGGTGCTGTTGAAACGCTGAGTGTAAATCAGGTATGCATCGGCATATTTTCAATAACTCTCCTTGCTTTTGTTGCAGGTGGTATGAATGCTGTCTATCAAATTGAACGGTTGCCTCTGATGATTGCAATTCTGATTCACGGCGCAGTCCTATATGTCAGCTATTTAGCCACTTATCTTCTCAACGATTGGCTTGATTGGGGTTGGATCCCCGTTCTCGTTTTTTCGGGTATTTTTGTTGTGGGCTATCTGGCAATCTGGGCAGTTATTTATTCCGTGATAAAGAGAAATACAAAAAAACTCAATAAAATGCTGAAAGAAAAACAACAAACTATAAATGAATAAAAATCAAACATTCAACTGCTCTCCTTGTGAGGGCAGTTTTTTCGTTCAATAATTGTAAATTTACCGAAAAATCGACACAAAGTACCACAAAACGGACAGCAAATACTATATAATTAAATTAAAGGAGTGATGATATGTACTTAAAATTAACAATACAAGAACGACTGAAGGATCTGAGAACAGAACAAAAGCTGACTCTTGAACAGCTTGCCGAGAAAACGGGCATTTCTAAATCTGCACTTGGCAAATACGAAACCGAAGAATACAAGGATATGAGTCCGTTCAATCTTGTCACACTTGCAAATTTCTATGGCGTTTCAACCGATTATCTGCTCGGTTTGACTGAACAAAAAAATCACCCGAATGCAGACATCAATAATCTGCATCTGAGTGATGATATGATTGATTTACTTGAAAGCGGAAAGATTAACACAAGGCTGCTTTGCGAAATTGCAACTCATGAGGATTTCAGAAGATTTCTGACCGATATTGAAATCTATGTTGACCGTATCGCTGATATGAGA
>CALGRR010000050.1 GCA_937880805.1 uncultured Clostridia bacterium | reverse complement strand
GCCGAAATCACGGCACTTGTGACTGGTGCAAAAGCAACCGTATGTACAACGAAAAACGTGAGCTTGAGAAAATGAAATGCAGGCTTGATGAAATCGATACTGACATAAAATGATAAAATAACTGAACGGAAGGTGAAAGAATGTTAACTTGTCCACAGCACGGCTGGTCAGAGTTCCGACTTGAAAATACATCAAGATACTCATTAAGCTATTTGGATGATATTGCATTTGAATGGCTTGAACAAGCTATACACGGCTTGGAAAATTTATATCCTTTTTGCGTAAAGGGCAACCTTGAACCTGACAGGCTTTTATGTGTTGTAAGTCATTGGCATTGCCACATAATTATAGAAAATGATGATAGGTGTCCTTTGGACAAAGACGAAATTATCCACGAGTTTTCTGATACAAATATGCTTGATTTCTGCAGATATCTGTATGAGGATATAAGCAAAAATATAAATGAATGGGCTTCATTTGTTAGTTACAATAATGAAAATACAGAGGTGAAATTTCAGGAACTCACAAATCTGCTGGAGAAATTACGTCTTCTGATTATCTCTAAAGAAGAATATTTTGGGAAGAATCGCGGATTCTCTTAAGACTGATTTTAATAGGACATAATCTGACTTACATATGTGTCGTATTTTGCATATTACAGCAAAGCACAATATACTAATGGCTGCAAAAAGCCCGCAAACCTCGGTATTACCGTAGTTTGCGGGCTTTAATGTGGCAGGGGCAGTAAGATTCGAACTCACGACACGCGGTTTTGGAGACCGCTGCTCTACCAACTGAGCTATACCCCTATATTAAATTGGTGGGCCATCAGGGACTCGAACCCCGGACCGACCGGTTATGAGCCGGTTGCTCTAACCAACTGAGCTAATGGCCCATATGCATTCGCAACGATAGATATAATATCAAAAAGATTTTGTTTTGTCAATAATTTTTTTGATTTTTTATTATTTTTGTTCTGAATCAGGTTTAATACATACAGAGCAGGGGAGATGCCGAATTTTTTTGTGTTTTAAAATTGTCGGCTATTGACGAAATAAAAAAATATTGATATACTTTTTCTGTTAATAAATTTGTTTAAGGAGTGATTCCAATGGCAAAGAGTATTCAGGATATTTTAAATCTTATCAAAGAGAATAATATCAAGATGGTTGACTTTAAAATGGTTGATATCAACGGTCAGTACCGTCACGTAACCATTCCCGCTGAAAACTTTTCAGAGGATACAATGAAAAGCGGTATCGGCTTTGATGCTTCAAACTACGGTTATGCAGTTGTTGAGAAGAGCGATATGGTCTTTATTCCCGACCCCGACACAGCTGTTATTGACCCCTTCTGCGAAATCGCAACCTTATCAATGACGGGTAATGCAATGATTATTGATACACCCGAAAACAGACCTCTTGCACAGTATCCCCGTAACATCATCAAGGCAGCTGTTGAATATATGAAAAACAGCGGCGTTGCCGATGAAATGAAGATTCTTCCTGAATTTGAATTCTATCTTTTCGACGATGTAAGATGGAATGTTGAAGGCAAAAACATCGGTGCTTCCGTAGATGCCGTTCAGTCCTATTGGAATTCAAATAACGAGGGTCATGGCGTTGTTGTTGCAAAGCAGAAGAACTATCACATTGCAAAGCCCTTTGATGTATCATATGAATGCCGCAGCGAAATGTGTATGCATATGAAGGATGCGGGTATTGAAATTAACTATCATCATCCCGAGGTTGCTGCTTCAGGTCAGTTTGAAATCGAACCCCAGCTCGGCGAAGTTGTTCATATGGCAGATGCCACAATGTGGATTAAATATATCATTCACAACACAGCTCTCAAGCACGGTAAAACAGCAACCTTTATGCCCAAGCCCATCTATGGCGAAGCAGGCAGCGGTATGCACGTTCATATGATTCTTTTCAAAGACGGCGAGCCCGTTTTCTCGGATGATAACGGTTATGCACGTCTGAGCGAAAAAGCTCATTATTTTATGGGCGGTCTGCTCAAGCATATCGGTGCACTTTGTGCTATCACAAATCCCAGCACCAACTCCTTCAAGCGTCTTATTCCCGGCTTCGAGGCTCCCGTAACCGTTGGCTATGCAACCTCAAACAGAAGTGCGGTTATCCGTATTCCCGCATACGCAAAGAGCCCCGATAAACGCAGATTTGAGCTTCGTAACCCCGACGCAACCTGCAACCCCTATTTCTGCTATGCAGCTATTCTTATGGCAGGTCTTGACGGTGTTAAGAATAAGATTGATCCCCACGCAAACGGCTGGGGTCCCTATGATGTTAACCTTTATCATCTCAGCGATGAAGAAAAGGCAAAGCTTCAGCATCTTCCCGCATCTCTTGAAGAAGCACTTGATGCTCTTGAGGCAGATAACGAATTCCTCACTGCAGGCGGCGTATTCCCCAAAGAGCTTCTCAACAACTTTATCAAGGCAAAAAGAGAAGAGTGCCGTCAGCTTTCGGCAATTCCTCATCCCGCAGAATTTGATAAGTATTATAATCTTTAATATTCATATTCACAGCCCTTCGGTTTTTCCGAGGGGCTTTTTATTTTGTATTGACAAATGTGTTCATATATGCTACAGTATACATAGATAACCGATGTATCGCAAATCTATGTATGGGAGGATTATATATGAAAATCAATAAAGAATTGGCAAAGGGAAGCACGGCATTGCTTGTTTTGAGCGTTATTTCAAGGCGTGATATGTATGGCTATGAAATAATAAAAACTATTGAAAACGCAAGTGAGGAAGTTTTTTCTCTTAATGAGGGAACTCTTTATCCTATTCTTCATTCACTTGAAGCAGACGGAAGCCTTGAAGCTTATTGGTGCGAGGCTGAGGGCAGAAAACGCAAATATTATAAAATAACCGAAAAAGGACTTAAAGAGCTTGCAGGCAGAGAGCAGGAATGGAACGTGTTCTCGGGTGCGGTGAAGAAGGTTCTCGGGGGTGCAAAATTTGCTTAAGATGAACGGGGGTGATTAAATATGAATGAAAACCGTTTTGATGAAATCCTTGAATATTTATGCTCGGGAATAATGTCAAAAAAAGAGCGTGAAAATGTAAAAGATGAGCTTTATGACCACCTGATGACAAAGTTTGAAATAAATCTTGCAACGGGTATGGATGAAGAGCAGGCGGCGGAAAGTGCGATTGATGCGTTGGGAAACAGATATGTTTTAAAAGGAAATCTTTCAAAGGTTCATTCGTATTTCCCTGCATTGAGTGTGAAGAAGGCTATGACACTTCTTCTTGTCGGTTTTGCTTTTATGAGCATACATATCAATCTTTTTGAAGGTATGCAGCAGATAACGACGGCAATCGGCTCAATTATTTTCCTGACCGGTTTGTTCTGCTTCAGAACGTCGGATAAGAATCTGAAGGCAGCGTTTTATTTGAGGCTGAGCGAGAAACTGATTTCTGCACTGAGTCTTGCCGTTGACCCGATTTTCGGCGATATTGAAGAACTTAATATAGTTATCGGTTCGTTGCAGATTCTGCTCAATGTTATATCGTGGTTCCTGCTTTTCAGAGGCCTGAAGATTCTCACAAAGCCCTATGAAGAGATGTCGCCGAAGCCTTTGCGTTATTCGGCTTGCACTTTCTTTCAATGTGTGCCTGCGGCTTTAGGAGGCGTTCTGTCGCTTGCGATGACAGGCGGAGAAAAAACAACCTATAATTTTACCCTTGACAATGCGGGGTGGCTGATATTCCCGATATTTGCTTTTGCAATTGCGAGCATAGTTCTTGTTTTTCAGCTTTTTTGGCGTGTCAATAAGCTTTTATATGCATCCGACCACGAATACAAGGTTGAGGATTCATCGGCAAAAAAGATTTTGTTTGCATTCGGAATTATTGCACTTAATATTCTTATGATTGTTGCGGGTGATTTTGCTTATTCATATCAGAAGGCTGAAATAACCCCATACAGCATTGAAGATTTTGTAATGAGCGATGAAGAATACAACGAAATCTGCGATAATCTGAAGTCATACGGCATTCCCGCTGACCTTGTTGCAAAGCTTCCGAAAAGTGAAATTGCTAATTTCAGAGGAACAGTTAATGCAAATGAACTGACAGAATCTGAACTGATTACCGTTGATGACCCGAATAAAGAATACGGCTACAGAACATATAATGATAGGGAATACAGATATGTTTGTGAAAATTATATCGTCAGAATAAAAAGAGGCGACAGAATGTATGCAAGAGTGTTGAAGCGATACACTCTCACAGAATCTGACGACAGCAGAGGAATCGGATATTATGTTGACGGAATAAGCTTTCTTTCAAATAATTATAACAATGCTCTCACAAACTATGTTCCCGATTATGACTATGATACCGAGGATTGGAAATACAACAATGATTTTCTTCTTATTCTCTCTGAAGAAAACGGAAAGCTTTATAAGAATGAACCGCTGAAAATTTATGACCGAAGCTATGAAGGTGAGGATGTTTTTCCGTTCAGAGGAATTGCAGGCTTTGAATATGAAGCAAAAGAGGGGATTGAAGTTATTTTTGCAACCTCATATAATGTTCTGCAATATGAACCAATGAGCACGGTTAAGCTTGAAAAGCTTATTCACCGAACAGTTCCTGTTACTCTTCCGAAAAGAACGGCAAAGGAACTGATGTGCTTTGAAGAAACGGCACATAATTATGATACACTCGGATATGATGATTATATCCTTTCAAGATGGTATCGCATTCCCTGGGTGGAAAAGGAGGAGCAAACCGAAGAGCACTATGACGAAACCTCTGATGTTTATGCCGATAACAGCCCTCAAAGCCTTGAACCAACAGAAATATTTGATGAAAACGGGGAGTATATATATCAATAGCAAAAGGGTCGGTTGATTCCGACCCTTTTTTATAATAATTCAGGGAACGCTGTCCTCAGCGTTCCGCGGATTGCTTGTTGAAAAGAAGCAAATAATATGTTATAGTGTTTACATTATTAATTATTGCAGGTGATATTTTGAAAAACGGTATTTTAAGCAATCTTGAACCCAAAAAGGTTTTTGAATATTTTGAAATTATTTCATCAATTCCCCGAGGTTCGGGAAAAACCGAGAAAATAAGCGATTACTGTGAAAGCTTTGCTAAAGAAAAAGGTCTTCGTTATCACCGTGACGAAATCGGAAATGTTGTGATTTTCAAAAACGGCTCTGCGGGCAGAGAGAATGAAGAGCCCGTTATTCTGCAGGGGCATCTTGATATGGTGTGCGAAAAAGAAAACGGCTGTAACATCGATTTTGATAATGACGGTCTTTCTCTTGCGGTTGACGGTGATTTTGTTTATGCTCAGGGAACAACTCTCGGCGGTGATGACGGCATAGCCGTTGCAATGTGCCTTGCACTTCTTGACAGCAACGAGTATTCACATCCGCCCGTTGAGGTTGTTTTCACCGTTGATGAAGAAACGGGTATGTTCGGTGCAGAGGCTCTTGACACTTCAATTCTCGGTGGCAAAAGAATGATAAACATTGATTCCGAAAACGAAGGCGTGCTCTGGGTAAGCTGTGCGGGCGGAGCAAGAATTGATATTGAATCGCCGTTTGCCAGAGAAAACAATGCAGGAAACTGCATTGAAATAACCGTTGGCGGGCTTCACGGCGGGCATTCGGGTGCCGAAATTCACGTTGGCTATGCCAATGCAAGCGTGCTGATGGGCAGATTGCTTTCAAAGCTTTCCGAAAGCTTTGAGTTTTCGCTCATTTCAATCAACGGCGGCACAAAGGATAATGCAATAACAAGAGAAAACATTGCGGTTATTTCAACTGACGGCAATTCTGATGAAATAAAATCGGCAATAAATGAAATTGGATCGGAATTCAAAGCGGAGTTTTCGTCAACCGACCCCGATTTGTTTGTTAAAGCTGATTCAATGAATTCCGAACTCGCTGCAATCAATAAAGAAACAACACAGAATATTATTACTCTTCTGAATGAGCTGCCTTACGGTGTTATGGCAATGAGCGATGAAATCGAGGGTCTTGTTGAAACCTCGCTCAATCTCGGAACTTTGAGAACGGCAGAAAGCTCTGTTCATTTCGGTTATTCGGTCAGAAGCAGTAAGGATAACGATAAAGAAAAGCTTCTTGGAAAGCTTGTTGATATTGCGAAAAAGCACGGTGCAACGAGCAGAATCTCGGGTATATATCCCGGCTGGGCATTCAAAAAGGATTCGCCTCTTCAGCAGATTATGGCAGAGGTTTATAAGAATGTTTACGGCAAGGATATGCTTGTTACCGCCATTCACGCAGGTCTTGAATGCGGGCTTTTCTGCGGAAAAATCAGCGGACTTGACTGCGTTTCGCTCGGCCCCGATCTTTTTGATATTCATACTCCTTCAGAGAGAATGAGTATATCCTCTGTGAAGAGGGTCTGGGAATATCTGCTTTGCGTTCTCGAAAAGCTTTGATTTTTCTGAAGCAGGTTATATCGCAAACGGATATGAGTCTGTTAAAGCTTAAATAAAAGTTTATTATTTCGCTGGCATACAGAATAAAAATATATCCCTTGACCGAGTATCGGGGGAGCAGAAAATATACCATACCCACGCAGAGTGCCGAATCAATGATGTTATATCTCATTGAATAAATCTGCTGGTCAAGCCCTTTGAGCATTCCGTCGGTAACGGTATCCATATACATTATCGGAACAAGCGGTGAGAGTATTCTTATATACATCACCGCTTCGTTTGATTTATAAACAATATCCGAAAGGGCAGGGGCAAATAACGCAAAAACAAGTGCACAGCCTATAGAAAAAACAAGGGTGCGAAGCAGATTCTTTTCAACCGTGCGGTTAATGCCGTCTTTATCGCCCAGTTCGTTTTTTCTTGCAAGGTCGGGCACCATAAGCGATGATAATGAGCTTATCAATGCAGACGGATAGAGCAGCACGGGCAGGGCCATACCGTGAATATTGCCGTAGGCAGAAAGTGCCGCCTCACTTCCTTCGCCCGATTTTTCAAAGCCTTTGGGAATGAGAAGATGCTCAACGGTGAGCAGAATGCTTCTCATACTTGTGCCCGAGGCATCGGGAATTGCAATTCTTAATATTTCACGCATTTTTGCGGGGTTTTTTATCGTTTTTTCAGGTGCGGTTAAATTCTTTAACGTGAATGACATAGTAAATGAAAATACTTCTGCGGCACTCATTCCCATAACAATCGCTATTGAGTATTCAAGCTTTCCGAATGCCGAAAATCTGTTGAGCAGAAAAACGGTAATCAGTATTTTTATTCCTTGCTCAATCATTTGCACGGCGGAATATTGCGGAATCTGCTCTCTTGCGGTGAAGTATCCGCCGAGTGCTGCCGACATTGCAACAAAAGGCAGACTGAAAGAGAGTATTCTCAACGGTGCGGCTGTTTTTGCACTCGAAAGCCAGAGAATGCTTATCAAATCAGAAAATCCGTATAATAAAGCTCCGATTACGCAGCCGCATAAAAGTGCGTAAACCAGACATCTGCGCACGGTTTTTATAACATCGTTCTTTTGGCTTGCTTCGCTTTCAACAACAATTCTTGTTGCCGCAAGCTTTATGCCTGCACACGAGAATGTTACCGCAAGCGAATAAACCGTCATAACAAGCTGAAAAAGACCCATTCCCGCAGAACCGACCTTTGAAGTTAGATATGCATTGAAAAAGACGGATGCGGAACGCATTATCAGGTTAACTGCGGTCATTACCGCCGTGTGCTTTGCAAGTTTTGAATTATTCATATTTCTTCACCGTATTAATAATTTGGTTAAATGATGTTTATTTTTCGTTTATAAACATATTATTGCAAAGACGGCAGATATATGATAAAATACAATCAGCATAGTTTATAATAAATTGTTATAAAGGAGAAATAGATTATGGGACTTATAAAAGCAGGCATAGGAGCACTCGGCGGTGTACTTGCAGACCAGTGGAAAGAATTTTTCTACTGCGATTCACTTGAAAATGACGTGCTGATGGTGAAAGGCTCAAAGAGAGTCGGCGGCAGAAGCTCAAACACCAAGGGCAGTGACAACGTAATTTCCAACGGCTCGGGCATTGCAGTTGCAGACGGTC
>CALGRR010000049.1 GCA_937880805.1 uncultured Clostridia bacterium | reverse complement strand
GCGAGCTTTTCATCATCTCTCATTTCCTGAGTCGAGAAAATATCATCGAACTTGGGCAGAGTGAAGTCGCTCTTTCTTCCTGCCATCGGCTAA
This sequence comes from uncultured Clostridia bacterium, assembly GCA_937880805.1. Classification (GTDB taxonomy): domain Bacteria; phylum Bacillota; class Clostridia; order Oscillospirales; family Acutalibacteraceae; genus CAG-177. The sequence continues at coordinate 40,920 of CALGRR010000049.1, read as the reverse complement.
CACCTCCTTTGAAAATTCGGTGTAGGCTTTAGACACCGTGCTATTGGGTTCATAGGCGTAAATGCTTTTGCCTTTGGAACTTACCTCTGCCGCTTTGATTGCAATGGGAATGTGGGTGTTATATATCTTGATATAACTACCGAAGTTCTCACGCAAGGCATCTATGGTGCTTTTGGCAAGGTTAGTTCTGTTGTCTACAAGGGTTAAAAGAATACCGTCTATGCTGAGTTTGGGATTGATATGCTTCTTAACCTTTGTAATGGTTCTCATCAACTGTGTCATACACTTTGCCGGAAGGTAATGTGCCTGAACGGGAATGATTACGCTATCTGCCGCCGATAAAGCATTAAGAGTCATCATACCGAGCGAAGGTGAGCAGTCGATAATAATATAATCATAGTTGTGCTTTACTTCGTTCAGGTAGTTTCTCAATATGGCTTCACGGTTCATTGCAGTTACAAGACTGATTTCAAAGTCAAACAAGTCGCTGTTAGATGGAATGAGGTCAACACCTTCTTTATGATGTAGAATACCGTTCATTGGATCTTTGCACTTATCTTGCATAACTTCAACCATTTTGTCAGGTAGTGCAATAGGTAGATTATCCGTATCTCGCCATCCAAGACAAGTTGTGAGGTCGCCCTGTGGATCGGCATCTACAAGGAGTACCTTTTTACCTTGCATAGCCAAGCCTACGCCTAAGTTTACGGTGGTTGTCGTTTTACCAACACCGCCTTTTTGATTGCATATAGCAATCGTGTTACAGTGGGGCATCGTCTTTTGCTCCTTTCTTTAGATTTAGCATCTTGTTATAAGGTGCTATGTAAAGACCGAAGTAACGCTTTTCTTCGGTCTAATGTTCATTTGTGCAATATTTGTTCTCAACATCCCTTGCAAGGGAAGTACATAGGTAGCGGTGTGCTTCACCGCTTCATAGGAATTTCACCTCAGCCGGGTTCTCCGCCTGCTCCGTAGAGAAGTACCATTATCATTCTGACTGTCATCGCCGTATCAAGGGCAACCTGATATTTATAACGGGGGTTCTCGCTCGTTCCATACGGAAGTCTTGGCGTACCCGTTAAAGTGGCTAATCATCAGAACTGAAGTCCTATGCACCTGATATTCAATTTTCAAGGAACAGCGAAAGAGCTGCTCCTTATCGGAGTCGATTAACAACCCTTTCACTAATTCGCACTGAGAAAGGGCAAACCACAAGGGTGTTTTGAAAAATTTTTTGAAAAAATTAAAAAAAGCCACCCGATCCTCGAAAGGAAAGGGTGGCTCAAAAGGAAAACTCCGCTTCGTATTGACAAACGAAACGGAGCTGCCTGAAATAAATTTTTATTGAAATCTGAATGTCGAACTCATATACTTATATATAGAGGACACGAAAAGTTCTTTTCTTAGCCGTCTTAATCTTCATAATTACTTCGTCAATACCATCGGTATACTTGCCGCTTTGGATCAATTTATTTCTCTTGTTCATCAAAGAGGAAAGAACATCTAAGTATTCACGGTCATTAAGATTTATGTAGTAGTTCTTGTTTCTCATATCCATTACCTCCTGACACTTTCATTATATATAAGGATAGGCTTTTTGTGAAATGTGCGGTTTGGGATAGGATAATACTACATAACAAAGGGATTAAAAGGTACGGGGTAAAACAAGGTCGAACTATTATAAGCACACTTTTTAATTAGCAAGATTTTTAGCACGATTTTCTGAGCGATTAGCAGAAAGTCGATTTTCATTAGCAAAAACGGGGTTTTCTTGCTAATTTGATTAGCAGGATTTTCAAGGGATAGGGAGTCCGCAACCTAAGTAAAAAGGATCGCTCACAGTAAAGAAGCCGAGCAGAACAAACAAGGACACCCGACAAAAAAGTAAAGCCGAAAACCTTGAAAAATCAAGGCTTTCGGCGTTTTTTGTGGCGTCCCTGCCCGGATTCGAACCGGGGGCGTTCCGCTTAGGAGGCGGACCCTCTATCCTGCTGAGGTACAGAGACGTGTATGAAATTTTATCTATATTATCGCTCGCCTTTTGAGCAAAGGCGAGTGATTTAGTATAACCTTAGGAGGGGCTTATTCTATCCATTGAACTAAGGAGGCATATGTGGAATTTATGGAATTGTATGATACTGTATTAACTTGTTGTCAATCACTTTTCATCAAAAAGTGAACGACATAACAAACAATTAGGAGGGGCCTGTTATATCCATTTAACTAAAGGGGCAAATATTAAGTTTAGATTCTTGTGAAAACGGAGGGATTTGTTATTACGAGCAAAGCGAGTAACAAGGTTCTCGAGAGCAACGCTCGAGAGGTTCTTATATCCATTTAACTAAAGGGGCAAATATTAAATTGTCTTCGTTACTCATACAGCTTAATCATTTTATCAAAAACGCATTGTAAAGTCAAGCCGAAAAAAACGCTTTAATGAAGTGTATATTCGGCGTTTTGCCGATAAATAATACTTGAAAAATTTGACATAATAAGATAAAATAAATAATTGGTAAAGTATGCGACTAACCGCAATAAAAAATTCTGAAAGGATTGACTAAAATGAGCTTACTTAACAAGAAAACCGTAGACGACATTAATGCAAAGGGCAAGAAGGTGCTTGTTCGCTGCGATTTCAACGTTCCTCTTAAGGAAGGCGTTATCACAGATGAAAACAGAATCAACGCTGCTCTTCCCACAATTCAGAAGCTTATAAATGACGGTGCAAAGGTTATTCTTTGCTCCCACCTCGGCAAGCCCAAGAACGGCCCCGAAGCAAAGTTCTCACTTGCTCCCGTAGCAAAAAGACTCAGCGAGAAGCTCGGCAAGGAAGTTGTTTTTGCTGCTGACGACACAGTTGTTGGCGAAAACGCAAAGGCTGCTGTTGCTGCTATGAACGACGGTGACGTTGTTCTTCTTGAAAACACCCGTTTCCGTGCAGAAGAAACAAAGAACGGCGAAGCTTTCTCAAAGGACCTTGCAAGCATCTGCGAAATGTATGTTAACGATGCATTCGGTGCAGCTCACAGAGCACACTGCTCAACAGTTGGCGTAACAGCTTATGTTGAAGAAGCAGCAGTAGGCTATCTTATGGGCAAAGAGCTCAAGTATCTCGGCAACGCTGTTGAAGACCCCGAAAGACCCTTCGTTACAATCCTCGGCGGTGCAAAGGTTGCTGATAAGCTCAACGTTATCGAAAACCTTCTCAATAAGGCAGACACACTTATCATCGGCGGCGGTATGGCTTACACCTTCCTTGCAGCTAAGGGCTACGGCGTAGGTAACTCACTCCTTGATGAAAGCAAGATTGATTACTGCAAGGATATGCTTGCAAAGGCTGAAGCAAAGGGCGTTAAGATTCTTCTTCCCGTTGATGTTGTTGCAGCAGCAGGTTTCCCCAACCCCATCGATGCTCCCATCGACACAGAAGTTTTTGCAGCAGATGCTATCCCTGCTGATATGGAAGGCCTTGACATCGGACCCAAGACTGCAGAGCTTTATGCAGAAGCAGTTAAGAGTGCAAAGACCGTTGTATGGAACGGACCCATGGGCGTTTTCGAGAATCCCACTCTTGCAGCAGGCACAATTTCAGTTGCAAAGGCACTTGCTGAAACAGACGCAGTTACAATTATCGGCGGCGGCGATTCCGCAGCAGCAGTTAACACTCTCGGCTTCGGCGATAAGATGACTCATATCTCAACCGGCGGCGGTGCATCACTCGAATTCCTTGAGGGTAAGGCTCTTCCCGGCATCGAAGCAGTAAATGATAAGTAATTTTGGCGAAATTTACTTTTCTCCCTCAGTCGCGTATACTAATACGCGTCCTTCGGTGCGAAAATCAAATTTCATCCAAAATTCCATTATCATTCAGGTATAATTAAAAATTGATTTGTAATAAATAATTGCAATCGAAAGGATTTTTAAAATGGATAAATCACTCCGCAGACCTGTTATTGCAGGCAACTGGAAAATGAATAATAACCCCGAGCAGACAAAAGCTCTTATTGAGGCTATGAAGCCCCTCGTTGCAGATGCAGATTGCGACGTTGTTATCTGTGCACCCTATATTGACCTTTATGCAGCTATGGAAGCAGCAGCAGGCTCAAACATCAAAATCGGTGCTGAAAACTGCCACTGGGCAGAAAAAGGTGCTTTCACAGGTGAAGTTTCTGCTGAAATGCTCAAGGCAGCAGGCGTTCCCTATGTTATCATCGGTCACTCCGAAAGAAGACAGTATTTCGGCGAAACAGACGAAACTGTACGTGACCGTGTAAGAGCTGCTCTTAACGCAGGTCTTAAGGTTATCCTTTGCGTTGGCGAAGTTCTCAAAGAAAGAGAACTCGGCATCACAGCAGAGGTTGTAAGAATGCAGACAAAGGTTGCACTTTCAGGTGTTTCCGAGGCTGAGCTTGCAAACATCATCATCGCTTATGAACCCGTTTGGGCTATCGGCACAGGTCTTACCGCAACTCCCGAGCAGGCAAACGAGGTTTGTGCAGTTATCCGTGCTCTTATCGCAGAGCTTTACACAAAGGATGCTGCCGATAAGTTTGTTATTCAGTACGGCGGCTCAATGAACGATGCAAACGCAGCAGAGCTTCTTGCTCAGTATGATGTTGACGGCGGTCTTATCGGCGGTGCATCACTCGTTGCAGAGAAGTTTGCAGCTATCGTTGCAGCAGCTTCAAAATAATTAAAGCTTTCAGGGGGTCGGGAACCGACCCCCTCTGTATGATTTACGGAACGCTGAGGACAGCGTTCCCTACCGCAGATTTGTAGGGAACGTCGTCCCCGACGTTCCGTAGCAAAATATGAAAGGAATGTTTGATATGAGCAAGAAACCCGTGCTTCTTTGCATTATGGACGGCTTCGGCAGAAATGACAGCGATTACGGCAATGCAATCGTTGCTGCCAAAACCCCTAATCTTGATAAAATTATGAGAGAAAACCCGATGACATATATCGGTGCTTCGGGTATGGATGTTGGTCTGCCCGACGGTCAGATGGGTAACAGCGAGGTTGGTCACACAAATATCGGTGCAGGCAGAGTTGTTTATCAGGAGCTTACAAGAATAACAAAGTCAATCGCAGACGGCGATTTCTTTGAAAACGAAGCTCTTGTGGGTGCAATGGAAAACTGCAAAAAGAATAATTCCGCACTTCATCTTATAGGTCTGCTTTCAGACGGCGGTGTTCACAGCCACAACACTCATCTTTACGGTCTGCTTGAAATGGCAAAGCGTAATAACATTGAAAAAGTATTTATCCATTGCCTTATGGACGGAAGAGATGTTTCGCCCACATCCGGCAAGGATTTCCTTGCAGAGCTTTATAAAAAGTGTGCTGAAATCGGCGTTGGCGAAATTGCAACAGTTGAGGGTCGCTATTATGCAATGGACAGAGAAAGAAAGTTTGACCGTATAGAGAAAACTTATGTTGCAATGACAGAGCTTAATGCTCCCAAGTTTAGCTGTGCTTGTGAAATGGCAGAGCAGTCATATGCAAAGGGTGTAACTGATGAATTCATTGACCCTTGCGTAAGCGAAAAGGCAGAGGCAGTTAAAGACGGTGACAGCGTTATTTTCTTTAACTTCCGCCCTGACAGAGCAAGAGAAATCACACACGCATTTGTTGATGACGAGTTTGACGGATTTGAAAGAAAAAAGAAACTCGACCTTTACTATGTATGTATGACACAGTATGAGGCTGATATGCCCAATGTTCAGGTTGCATATAAACCCCAAAGCATAGATATGCCCATTGGCGAAGTGTTCAGCAAGGCAGGTCTTAAGCAGCTCAGAATTGCTGAATTCACAAAGTATGCCCACGTAACATTCTTCCTTAACGGCGGCGAAGAAACTGTTTATGAGGGTGAGGACAGAATTCTTATTGATTCTCCCAATGTTCCCACTTATGACCTTCAACCCGAAATGAGTGCATATATCGTAACAGATACTCTTATTGAAAAGATTGAAGCTGATATGTATGATGCAATAGTTCTCAACTTCGCAAACTGCGATATGGTTGGTCACACCGGTGTTTTTGAAGCAGCAGTTAAGGCAGTTGAAGCTGTTGATACCTGCGTTGGCAAGGTTGTTGATGCTGTTTCGGCAAAGGGCGGCGTAACTCTTATCACTGCAGACCACGGCAATGCAGATAAGATGTTCGAGCCCGACGGCTCACCCTTCACAGCTCACACAACAAATCCCGTTCCCTTTGTTGTTGTAGGTCACGAATGCGAGCTCAAAGAGGGCGGCAAGCTTTGCGATATTGCTCCCACAATGCTCGATATTATGGGTCTTGAACAGCCTGCACAGATGAGTGGCACAAGCCTTATAAAATAAAAATTTCCATTTATAAAATCAAATCACCCTGCAACACTTTATAGTGAAGGCAGGGTGATTTTTTATGAGAAAGAGAAGAGTTATAAGAATTGTTTCTTTTATTTCGGCGTTTGCGGTTTTCTTTGCCGCAAGCGGAATGCTTCTGAACCGTGCGAAAGCAGCTTATGAGGATGTTCTCGGCAGGGTGCGTCTTTCCGGGCTTACTTCTCTTTGCGAATATGTTAAGGATGTCAGCGGCGGACTTCGTGTTCTTGCAGTTTCCGCAAACGAAAATGTTGACGATGCCGCTGCGTTTGTTACGGCACGCACAATGGGTGCACTCGGCAGCTTATCTTGCTTTGAAAGCGAAAAAACAAAAAATATCGGAACTTTTCTTAACGGGGTCTGCGGATTTGCGGAAGAGTTTTCAAACGGGATAAATGAAGAGCAAAGAAAAAATGCACTCGATTTTTCAGATTACGCTCAGGAGCTTTATTATCACCTGAGCGATGTTGCAAATGCAGCGGTAAGCGGCGGATATTCGCTCGTTGAAGCGGGGGATATATACGGAAAAGACGGCACCGAATATTTTGAAAGCGTGCTTGATTTTTCAAACGGAAAAGAAAACGAGCTTTTTTCACGCTTTGCAAACGCTGCGGCTGTTGTAACACAGATTTCGGATAAAAATGCGGTTACGGTTCAGCAGGCAAAAAAAGCTGCCGCTGATTTTATGGGCATAAAAGCTTCTCTTCTTCGCAATGAAGGGGAAGAAGCTGCAGGCGGAGTTGTTACCTACAGATTTTCTCATAACGGAACAATAATAAATGTTGGCAAATACACCGGTGGAATATGCCGTCTGTTGACTGATCATATATGCATTAATCCGCAGTTTTCCTTTTCTCAGGCAGAAGAGGCGGCGGGCAGGCTTATGAATAAGCTCGGCTGTGCCGATTATGACTTTGTTTATTCAGAAAACGGCGATTTTTCGGCAAAATTTGTTGCGGCTCCCGTGATAAACGGGATTCTTTTTTTGCCTGCGTCGGTAAATATTGAAATATGTCTCGGCGAATGCGGAACAATGAATTTTGATGCAAGCGGATTTACCTTGAATTATCCCGCAGAGCTTGCCGAACTGAAAGAAAATGCGGATATTTCAAAGCTTATACCTGAAAATCTGATATTGCAAAAAAGCAGGCTTTGCTGTGCCGATTTTGACGGGAGCGAGAAATACTGCTATCTTGCCGAATGCCTTCTGAAAAACGAAAAAGTGCTGATTTTTATTGATTATCACACCCTGAAAACGCTGAAAACGGTATTTTTATAAATTGAAGGGATTTTTAACGGACACCTCTTTTGCTAAAATAGCAAGTGAAATGAGGTGTTGAAATGATAAAAATTCGCTATTTTGATTCGGAAGAAAGCAAAGAAGATTGCTTTGAGCTTGAATATTTTCAAAGGCAGTATATTCCCGAAAGATATTTCAGAATCGGCAAGGGTCAGAGTGCACAGGTGCTGTTTTTGGAGGATATTTTAAAAAACAGCGGGCTTTTGCATTCAAAGGTGAGCTATGCACCGTTTGATATTTTTAATTATAATTGCAGCGTTGAGGGTGTTGAATTTATAATGTTTTATAACAGCACCTGGGATACGGTGTATTTCCGTGTTATGCAGAAAGAATATACGCAGGCGGTTGCTTTGAAGCTTTGCCGCCTTATTGAGGCATATTCAAAAACAAACAAAATCAGGGTTATATAAATAACCTTATAAATATTTGTTGACAAGCTTTTGCAAAGGGTTTATACTTATTTGGAAATATATTGAAAAGGAGGCGGGCACAATGACAATGAGAAATATCAAAGCAGCTTTAAAATCCGATGTGTTGTGTTCGCTTTTTATATCCTTGTGATTTTTGCGTAAAAAATAACAGCACTTTCGGGCAAGCCGACAGTGCTGTTTTTGTTTTCTCTGCACATTTATTATAGCACAGTTAGCTTTTATTTTCAAGACTTTTAATTTGGTAAATTGTAGTATAAAATACATCTTAAGGTGGTGACCTTATGGGAAAAAGAAAAGAAAAAATGCCGAAGCCCGAAAAGGGCAGGTTTCCGAAGCCTTTGCTTGCAGAGCTTGAAAGGGCGGGTCTTTCAACGGAAAATCTGATTTTCTGCTGCACGGGCGATATGGATAACGAGGCGTGTTACTGCTCAGCCTGGCTTTCTTTTGACGAAAAGGGCTTGTATATCGCTCTGGGCGAAGAGGAAATTGTTAAATCCAAGCGTAAAAACAAAAGAATAGAGCCGAAGTTTACCGTTAATGAAATTCAGAGCATACCCATTGATGATATTGATTCGCTTGAAACCGAACGGTATGTTTCAACGGGCAGACTCATTATGAAAAAAGACGGCGAGCAAATCAGCCTTATCCGTTTTTCAATAGGCAGAATTGCACAGTTTGAGAATTTTATCAAAGCCTTTAATTCTTATAAGACCAAGGGTGAGGCGGAGATTCCCGTTTCGGCGGAGCCCGAAGAAAAGAAGTGCAAAAAATGCGGCAAGCCCTGCCCGCCCGATAAGGATTTCTGCCCCAAGTGCAACAAAAAATCCGCAACGGCTGTCAGATTATTCAAATTTTTCGGTGGATATATTCCGCAGATAATTGTAATCATTTCGGTTATGCTTCTCGGCTCGGCAGTAACCGTTTTTATTCCGCAAATCAGCACAAGGTCACTTTTTGATGATGTGCTTGCAAATCCCAACGGATTGCCTGCTGGCGAAATAATCAAGGCACTCGGCTTTCTTGTGCTCTCGATTTTCGGAATAAGACTGCTTAACACGGTGCTCACCGTTATTCAGCAATACATAACCGCAGCAGTTATGCCAAAGGTTGTTTATGATATAAAGGTTAAAATCTTTAATGCGATGCAAAGGCTCTCGGTTAATTTTTATTCATCAAAGCAGACGGGCTCTCTGATGGAGCGTGTTATAAGGGATGCCAATAATATTTATTGGTTCTTTATTGACGGCGTGCCGATGGTTATTATCGATACCGCCAAAATAATCGGCATTGTTGCCATTATGTTTGCAATGAGCTGGAAGCTTTCGCTGATTATCATTGCGGCAATGCCGCTTCTTGTTGTGTTCCTTGTTGTTGGCGATAAATTCTTCCGTTCTCTTCACCACAGAAATTGGCTTTACGGCTCAAGAGTTTCGGCAATGGTGAGCGATAATATCAACGGTCAGCGTGTTATCAAGGCATTCGCAAAGGAAAAGGATGAATATAAAAGATTTGATAAGCTCAGCGGCGAGCTTATGAAAGCGGAAACAAAGCTTTCTGTTTCGGAGGCAACGCTCTTCCCGCTTATTGAAATTCTTGTTATGGGTCTTTCAACCCTTGTTCTCGGTGTTGGCGGCGTTATGGTTGCAAAGGGCGAGATGACAACGGGAACACTTCTGAGCTATATTGTTTATCTTGAGCTTCTTCGTGAGCCTTTTGATTTTCTTTCGTGGGTATCAAACTGGTGGGCAAGATGTGCCGATTCGGCACAGCGCGTCTTTGAAATCTGCGATGCAAAGCCCGATATAACCGAAAAAGAAAATGCGGTAAGCTTTGAAAATCTTCGCGGTGATATTGAAATAAACGAGCTTGAATTTGAATATGAGCCGGCAAGACCCGTTATCAAAAAAATGAGCCTTCAGGTCAAGGCGGGCGATATGCTCGGTATCGTAGGCAAAACGGGTGCGGGCAAAACAACAATAGCCAACCTTATTGCAAGGCTTTATGATGCCAAAGAGGGCAATGTTAAAATAGACGGCATTGATGTTCGTGATTTGAAGCTTTCGGAGCTTCGCTGCAACATAGGTCTTGTTTCGCAGGATATTTATCTTTTCATCGGTTCAATAGCCGATAACATCCGCTACGCAAAGCCCGATGCATCAATGAGCGAGGTTATTGCGGCGGCAAAGGCGGCATCGGCACACGATTTTATTATGAAGCTTCCCGATGCTTATGAAACAAGAGTAGGTGCAGGCGGTCAGAAGCTTTCGGGCGGCGAGCGTCAGCGAATTTCAATAGCAAGAACAATAATACAAAATCCCAAAATACTTATTCTTGACGAAGCAACTGCGGCAATGGATACAGAAACCGAACGCAATATTCAGCATTCGCTAACCCGGCTTAAAGAGGGCAGAACAACCATTGCCATTGCCCACAGACTTTCAACTTTGAGAGATGCCGATTATCTTGCTGTTATTGATGACGGAAAAATCACCGAATACGGCACCTTCGGCGAGCTTATCCGCCAAAAAGGCGAGTTTTATAAGCAATATAAAATTCAGTCCGAGGCTCTTAAAACAATCGGCATAGGCACGGGTGCTGAAGAAATCGGGGAGGAGGAATAACAATGAATAATAATATATCAAACACAATTTCACCCGAAACGCTTAAAACGGAATATGTTTCTCCCGAAACCTGCGTTTTTTCAAAAAATGAAAACGGATTTCTTGCGGCAACAATCAACGGAAAAGAATATAAAAGAGTTATTCTGAGCCGTTCGCTTCCGCTGAATTTTCCGAATGATTATATCTGCATTTCGGATGTTGAGAAAAACGAAATCGGCATAGTTGAGCATATGGCGGATTTTTCAAAACAGCAGCAGGAGCTTATGGATTATGAGCTTTCGCAGCGTTATTATTGCCCCGTTATCAGCTCAATCGAATCCATTAAAGAAAAAATGGGACACTTCTATTTTGATGTTAAAATCGGTGAATTCAAAAAATCCTTTACCGTAAGGGATATTTCAAAGAGCATCCGTCAGCACGGCGATGCAATAGACCTTATTGATATTGACGGCAACCGATTCAGAATAATTGATTTTGCGTCAATTCCCGCAAAAAGCCGCAGAAAACTAGAGCCTTATTTATATTGAGAGGTGAAAAAATGAAACTTGAACTTCGGAACATACTTTACTATGGTGAATGGGATAGTGAAGAAGATACCGAATATGAGGTTTTTTATTGGTTTGAAAAAAGCAGTATGCAATTTTTCAGTACAGATAGATTGATTGATGAATATGGCTATAAGAATTGTGAAGAAATAAAGTCATCAGGCTTTTTTGTTCCTGCATTTAAAACCGATATAATCTCTGTTCATAAGGACTTCATTGCAAAGTATCACGATAAAGAGATACAGTCAAAAATCGATGAAATAATCGCCGATAACAATTACGGATATTGTTCGGGATATGAGGTTGCTTTTAGAATTCTGACTCAGGATTTTCCTGAATATGATGAATTCTCTGAAGCGTGCCTTGCACATACCCGACAAAAGCTCTTTGATGATGCAAAAGAATGGTGTGACATTAACGGTATTCCGTATTATAAGGAATATGACTCTGAAAGAGAATTAGACCTCAGAGATACTTTGTCATTTTCAACAGGGTGGGTGAAAAGCAACTCGGAAGGGGAGTTTGAACCTTTTGATTTTTGGCTTTGCAAAGAGAATTTTGAAATACTTGATCCGGCTGATATAGGAAATAAATTCGGATATGAGAATGAAAATGAAATAGTTAAATCCGGAAAATTTGTTCAGTTATATAATGCGGATGTTGAGAAAATAGAAAAAGAGTATTATTTGAAAAACAATACCCCTGAAATGGCAAAGAAAATCAATGAGTTTTTAACCGAAAATGCGGAAGATGATGACGAACCTTGCAGTTATGAAGAGGCTTTTTGGTGTTTGATTGATTTTGAAGACTGGAATAATTATCAGTATAATTGTAAGATTAAGGTTGCAAAAGAATGGTGCAAACAAAACAACATACCCTATTATATATCAAAAACAGAGCCTGATCATAAAGGCAGTCTATATCAGGCAGATAATGAACAGTAAGAAATGCTGCTATAACCACCGAAAAAAGAGGTGAATTTTGTGCAAAATAAAGTTGAATATGACCTTGCGGCAAACGGCAGTATATGCAGGGGCGAGCTTATTTTTGAAAACGGAGAAATAACTGCTACCGAAAACGGGGAGCAGGTTTTCAAAGCCTGCGTAAGCGGTGCGGGTGAGCTTCTGCAAAGAACCTATGTTGGCTGCGGCACTCTTGAGCTTGTGCCCGAAAACGCAAGCGAAACTGCCGAAAAAAGCCTTCATATATGCCGCTTTTCAATGTCGTGCGTTGATGAAATAGGCGAATTCTGCAAGGTTGTTAACCATTATATAAAAACGGGCGAAGAAACCGAGCTTTCACGCGAGGATTTCAGAGTCTGCCCAAAATGCGGCAGGCATTATCCCAAGGGCGTTGACGTGTGCCTTTTCTGCGTTGAAAAGAGCTATCTCGTGAAACGCACCTTCGGAATGATAAAGCAGTATCTTCCGTCACTTGCCGTTTCGGGTGTGCTGCTGACCGTTTCAACGGGTCTTTTGGCACTTCTGCCCATACTTAATGCAAAGCTGGTTGACGGATATTTCAACAATCCGTCGGTAAGCGGAGAGGCTGCAATAAAAGGAATTATCGGCATTGTTCTGCTTATTATGCTCACGCAAATCGGCGGTCAGGTATTTCATATTTTCAGCCAGAGAAGAACCAATAAAATCAGCGCAAGAATGTCAAACGACCTTCGTATAATGGTCTATGACAAGGTGCAGAAGCTTTCGGTTTCGTCAATGTCCAAAAAAACGGCGGGCGATCTGATGAAGCGAATAACAAGGGATACCGAGGTCGTCAAACGCTTCGTTTCCGAGCAGGGAATGTATGCAATAGAAAAGCTTGTTATGTTTATTGCAATTCTGATTATTCTTCTGAGCATAAGCCCGCTTCTGACTTTTCTTGTTTTTGTTCCCGTTCCCGCAGTTATATTTGCAATCAGAAGCTTCTGGAAATATATTCATCTTCGCTACGAAAAGCAATGGAGATGCGATTCGCGTTCAAACTCCGTGCTTCACGATATTGTAAGAGGAATAAGAGTTGTTAAAACCTTCGGCAGCGAAGAGAGGGAAATCAAAAAGTTTGATGCAATATGCAGAAAGCTTGCGGATATTTCAATAAGCAATGAGCAGCTCTGGGCAAAGGTTTTTCCGTTTCTTTCGTTCTTTATGGGCATAGGTGAATTCTTTGTTCTTTATTTCGGCGGCAGAATGGTGCTCGAAGGCAAAATTTCTCTTGGCGAAATGCTTGAATTCACTTTGTTCCTTGCATATATCTATCAGCCCCTTCGCTGGATTGCGAGCCTTCCGAGAAGACTCGGAGAGGTTGCAACAAGCCTTATCAAGATTTTTGAAATTCTTGATGAAAAGCAGGGGATGGAGGATGCCGAAACAACCGTTCCTGCAAATCTTAACGGAGATTTGGTTTTTGATAATGTGCGTTTCGGCTACAAGGCATATGAACCCGTTCTCAAGGATATAAGCTTTACCGTAAAGCAGGGTGAAATGATTGGTCTTGTCGGCCATTCGGGTGCGGGCAAATCAACTCTTATTAACCTGATAATGAGGCTTTATGATGCCGATATGGGCTCAATAACCGTTGGCGGCAAGGATATAAAGGATATGAGCCAGACCGAATACAGAGAAAAAATCGGCGTTGTGTTCCAGGAAACATTTCTTTTTGCGGGCACGGTTTATGATAATATTGCTTATGCCCGTTCAACAGCAGAACCCGGTGAGGTTATTGCGGCTGCAAAAGCGGCAAATGCCCACGAATTCATAATGAAGCTGCCCGACGGCTATAACACCGTGGTAGGCGAAGACGGTCATAATCTTTCGGGCGGTGAACGCCAGAGAATTTCAATAGCAAGAGCAGTTCTGCGAAATCCCGAAATTCTGATTCTTGATGAGGCAACAAGTGCCCTTGACCCCGAAACAGAAAGCCTTATTCAGGATGCTCTTGCAAAGCTTGTTAAAGGCAGAACAACCTTTGCCATTGCTCACAGACTTGCAACCTTGCGTAACGCAGACAGACTTGTGGTTATTGAAAAAGGCAGAATTGCCGAAATCGGAACCCACAGAGAATTGCTGCTGCAAAACGGAATATATGCAAAGCTTGTTATGGCACAAAGGCAGACTGCAAAGCTTACAAATAAATAGCTGAAAAAAGCTCCCCTGCATTATGCCGAGTGTTCATAAGGACACTCGGCAGTTTTATTCGCCATACGGCGAGTGATATTGCTTCGCAGTTTTATTGTGCTTTGCACAGTGTTATTGTCCTTCGGACAGTTTTATGCGAATAAAATAACACTGAAGCCGTAAGGCTTCAATATCACTTTTGATTTATCAAAAATATCACTGCAAATTTTAATTTGCAATATCACTCATATATACCGAAAAAAGAATTTGTTTTTCTGCATGGTTGCTTTGAAGTATATAACCCACTATGACACTTTCAGCTTGAAAGTGTCTGTTTTTTTATAAAAAATTGTGAGACACCTTATAAAAAGTGTCTCACAACTGCATAAATATTTATTTCTGTCCTTTGCAACCCCGCTTATAAGCAGAGGAGCTTTTGCTGTTATTAATAGATTATAAATGCAAGGGGTGCTGAAAGATTCTTGAGAACAAGAAGAATCCTTTCGAGTGCCTTCCAGAAGAAAGCTTTGAAGCCGCTGATTCCGATAGCATCTGAAAAATCGGAGTTGCTCAGCACAAGGTCATTAACGGTTATAACCTCGGATTCAAAAGTCCAGGGATCATCCTCGTTTATTGTGATGAGGCGGCTGCCTCTTACGAACTCATTTCCGTATGCATTGAATGAAACGCCCGGGGTGTTAATAAGCTTCATTCCGCTGTATTTAACCTCATATGAATTGATGTGGTCGTGACCGACAAGAATGCCGAGAACATCGCCTCTGCTTATCATTGTGTCGGTTTCGCCGTAATTATAAACACCGGGTGAAGGGGGCTCGAAATAGTGACCCTTAAAAGCACTTGTGTCGGGGTTAACAACGGAATATGTTCTGTTGCCGTAGGTTTCGGTAAGATAGGGGATTTTTGTATATGCCTTGGGAAACATAACATCATAGATTTCCTGCACTATCATATGCTGGAAAACAAGGGAGGGAACCTTTTTGCCCTGCTCCGCTTCAAGAGCTCTGCTCGTTTCGGCATACCATTTTACCTGGTCATCTCTTACGCTGTCGTAGCCGAGTCTTTCACCGTTTTCATCATAAACATATGTGCCGGTATCAAGCATCCAGAGATTGAATTTAATTTCGTTTCCTTCCGATGCATAAACGGGGAGATTGTGGTTTGCACAGCCGCTTAACGCGGGGTCGGCATCATATGCAAGGCAGTATTTTCCGCCGTGTTTCTGATACATTGCAAGAAGAGTTTCCTTGTCAACCTCCTGCTCGTCATCGTGATTGCCGAAAACAAGAGTGAAATAAATCTCACGCTCAACAAAGGGCGTTACAAGCTCTTTTATTGCATCGTCTTTATATTCCTTGGCACAAACGCAGTTGTCGCCGCCGAGAACAACAATGTCGGGCTTATAAATATCAAGCATAAAGTTGATATAAGTGAACATCTTTTCCTTTGCGGGGTATCCGTCCTGGCAGTCGCAAAGGTGAAGAATCTTGAATTCACCGTTTTCATCAAACTTAAGAGGTGATGTGCTGTCCGCCGCAAAAGCGGGGAGTGCTGCACCAAAAATCAGGCACAGTGCAAGTGCGAGAGAAAAAATACGCTTTTTCATTTTTTTGCTCCTTTCTTATTCGGGCTTTGCATTTTCGTGGGGAATGCTGCGGGAGAGAGCGTCAATCATCTGGTCTGCGGTGATAACAACAATGTCCTCGTCAAGGCAGCTTACGAAATAAGCCAGATCATCGGGACCCACGGTCCACGGATGAACGTTGATTACCGAATAACCGTTGATTGAATTGATGTCTGCGGGGTAAGAATTAACAATATCAGCCTGCTCTTTGAGCCACTCTTTCGTAACCTCGTCTGCGTTGCCGCTGGGATACCAGAGTGAATGTCTTACGCTGATGAAAGGCTTGTTGTTTGCAAAATAAACCTCGCCTTTGCCTGCGGAGTATCTGTCGGGGTCAAGCTGAAGTATTCCGCCGTGAATATTATCGTATCTTGCAAAATACCGCAGCTTTGATGCGAGCAGTTTTCTGTCGTTACCGTTATATACTTCATCAAGCAAAGTCATTGTTGTGATTCCTGTTTTGAGCATTGACGATGCTGTTGAATCAGAAAATGCCTCAAGGTTTTTGGAATTCATAAATGAAATTCTTGCATATCCCGTGCCCGAAGGTCCGGTTATGAAGTTTGCATTTTTATTGTTATCAAGAGTTCGCTTGATGTCAACGCCCGACATCTGACGGATATTGGGCTGGTAGGTCCAGGTTACGGGAACGCCGTTATCATAGCTTTGCCAGGCGTGATATTCGTTGAAGCCGTTCTGTATCCACTGTGCGTTATCGCCGTCGCTGTATACGATTGAAATATAATGCTTTGAGGGGTCAAGAGTTACGGATTCTGTCTGCTGCTGACCGATAATTCCGTCGCACGCTTCAAATGATGAAAGAATGCTCATATTATATGAATGGTCCGAGGGGATAACAAAGTGACCGAACATAGAAATCATCTGGGTGAACTTGACTTCATACTGGCACCAGCCGAGAATCATTGATGCAGGCTTGAGGTCCCGGAAAATCTGGTTTCTGAAAACTCTTCCCGCCCAATCGCTGTCATCAACATAAACAACAAAGGCATTCTGCTGAATTGCAAGATCTCTCACACCGTGTGCGTAGCTGTACTGATGAACAAGAAGATCGTCTCTGAATTCATCCTTATATTGGTTGTAGAACTTGCGGAGATATTCATTGTCTATTATATCGCCGCTGATGTCTTTCTTTTTGGTAAGACCGAGGGCAATAACGGTTTCTTCAACTTCTTTGGGAACGGCAAGCCAGCCGTAAAGGGTTGAATAGTTGGTTGCCGTGTTAATCTGACCGTGGTCATTGATTGTTGAATAAAGAACATATCCGCCGTCGGTAATGCTCGGAGCAAATTTTTTGATTATCGAAGAAAAGCTCCATTCGTTTCCGTCGCCGTCGGTGCGGGAAAGGGTATATCCCGCAGCAGAGAGCTCGCTTATGTTGTATTTTGAGGTATCATTGCCGTAATCGATAAAAATTGCGGGCTTTGTTTTGGCAACAATACCCTGAAGAGCAATAACCGTGCGCAGTTGGGCTGATGAAAGCTTTGAGCTTCGGATAACGGTTATCTCTTCATTCAGAGGATAATCCTTTAAGGTATCCTCCATTGCATAAAGCTCTGCTTCGCTTTTGGGTTCGGGAACGATTGCGGGAATTGCCGCAAAAAGAGAGTTTGATGCATAGGTAAGCATAATCAGTAAAAAGGAAATTGCTGTTTTTAAAAATGCCATTTTTCCACCGCCTTTTATGTTATTCTGCAAATTAATTATATTATCAATCTGAAATATTGTCAATCAAATAAAGTGAAGTTTGACACAAAGACTGCGTTGTGGTATATTAAACTGTATTGAAAATGAGGTGATTTTATGGCTGTTTATAAAAACAGAATTGATTTGCATATGCACACAAAAAGCTCGTTTGACGGCAATTATTCCGCAGAGCTTATGTGCGAAGCGGCGGTGAAAAACGAACTTTCGGTTATTGCGATTACCGATCATTTTGACGTTGATTTTTATGAAAGACACAATCTCGGCACCCGTCAGCAGACAAGCTATGAAGGGATATGCTCGGCACAAAAGGAGTTTGAAGGCAAAATAACCCTGCTCAGGGGAATTGAAATGGGTCAGCCTACCTATGATTTGCCATTAACTGAAAAATCGCTTGCACGATATGATTATGATTTTGTTATAGGCTCAATCCATAATCTGAGGGGAATGCCCGATTTCGGCGATCTTGATTATCCTGATCTTTCTCAGGCGGAAATCTATGCTCTTTTTGATAAATATTTTGAAGAAGAGCTTATTCTTGCAAAGTGGAACGGTTTTGACACCTTTGCCCATCTCACATACCCGATGAGATATATTGTTCAGTCGGGCAGAACCGATATTGACCCCGCAAGATTTGATGATGTTGCCGATGAGATATTTAAAGTTCTTGCCGCAAACGGAAAAGCACTTGAAATCAACACCAGCGGATTAAGGCAGCCTATAGGCAAAACAATGCCAACCGAGAATTATGTCCGCAGATTCAGAGAGCTCGGCGGCGAATTGCTGACTCTCGGCTCGGATGCTCATTTTACCGAGCACGTCGGTGCAGGCATAGATAACGGCTATGAAATTGCAGAAAGCTGCGGGTTCAAATATGTAACATATTTCAAAAACCGCAAGCCCGTGCAGATTAAAATAGAAAAATAAAGTGAGGCTGATAAGTATGTTCAAAAAACTTGTTGCTTTGTTGCTTTGCATAACAGTTTTATTCGGTATATCCGTTACCTTTGCAGCGGGAGAAAACGAAAAAGAGATTCTTCCTTCAACCTGGGCTGCCGTTGACGGTCTGGGAAGAACGCTTTCGCTCAATGAAAAGGTCGGCAATAAAAGAGAAGATAAAATCGTTGCAATGTTTTATTGGACCTGGCATTACCCCTGGATTAACGACCACGAGCCCATAACAACGGGCAGCGTGCTTGATAAGTATCCCGAAGCGGTCAACGATTGGGAGCACCCCGCCTGGAATAATGCCTATGACGGCAGACCCTATTTCTGGGGTGAGCCTCTTTACGGCTTCTATTCAAATCTTGATGAATATGTTCTTCGCAAGCACGCAGAGCTTCTTGCCGATGCAGATATAGATGTTGTTTTCTTTGATACAACCAACGGAACAAATCTTTTTGTTGAAGGCTATGAAGCATTGCTTAAGGTCTGGAGCGAAGCCAAAAAACAAGGCGTTGATGTTCCGAAAATATCGTTTATTCTTAATTTCGGAACAATGGAAGATATTCATACAGAGATTGAATATCTTTATGATAATCTTTACAGCACGGGAAGATACAGCGACCTTTATTTTATATGGGACGGCAAGCCTATGCTTATGGCGGATATTACCGCCCTGGATTTAAAGAACGAGAAAGATAAGGAAATGTTTGATTTCTTTACTTTCAGAGATAATGAGGCAACATATTTTGCGGATGACACTTCATATCTTAAAGATACCTGGGGCTGGTGCTCCGATTATCCGCAAACAAAATTCGGCAAAAAGCTTTTCGGCGGCATTGAGCAGATGTGCGTTTCGGTTGCACAGAATGCAAACGAAAACGGTCTTAACGCAATGAACTGCCCCAACGGCACCGTTCAGGGCAGAGCTTTTGCCGAGGGTGATTATTCTTACAGCTATTCATACGCAGGCAAGGATATTGTTGTTGATATGAACACCGAAAACGCATATCTTTACGGTCTTAATTTTCAGCAGCAATGGGATTATGCCATTGAGCAGGACCCCGATGTTATTTTTGTTACGGGCTTCAATGAGTGGATAGCGGGCAGATGGAAGGAATGGATGGGAACCGAAAACGCTTTTCCTGACCAATACAGCCCCGAATACAGCAGAGATATTGAGCCATCAAAAGGTGCCTTGAAAGACCATTATTACTATCAGCTTGTTGAAAATGTGCGTCGCTTCAAGGGTGCAGACGCTCTGCCGAAAACCGATGCAGAAAAAACGATTGATATAAACGGTGACGCTTTGCAATGGAACGGCGTTTTGCCCGAATATAACCATTATGAGGGCTCTGTTGCCCGTGACAGCAAGGGCTGGAAGGGATATTACTATAAAAACGATACCTTCAGAAATGATATTGTTCAGGCAAAGGTTGCCTATGATGATGAGAATGTTTATTTTTATGTTAAAACCGCAGAAGATTTAACACCGTCAACGGATTCCGATTGGATGCGTCTGCTTATCGATACCGACCCAAGCGGAGCTTCCGCAAGCTGGGAGGGCTTTGAATTTTTGGTTAACCGACTTTCGCCCGAAAACGGCAAGGCAACCCTTGAAAGAAGCAAGGGCGGAGTTGAGTTTGAAGAGGTCTGCAAGCTTGATTATTCCGTAAACGGCAGCATTCTGCAGATTGAAATTCCCAGAAACGCACTCGGTTTGACCGGCGATGAGGTTAAATTCAATTTCAAGTGGTCGGATAATCTTCAGGGTGCTGATGCAATGGCATTTTATGAAAACGGCGATGCCGCACCCGGCGGCAGATTTGCCTTTGTTTTTGACAGCACGGCTACGGGCGAAGGAAAAGCAAACGATAATGAAATCAACGGCTTTGCAGCGTTCATAGAAGGCTTGCGTGAAAGATTCAGCTCTGTTTATGCCGATTTCAGAAAGCTGCTTAATTATTATATATTCTAAAAAATCCGCACCTCTGCAAAATGCAAAGGTGCGGATTCTTTATATCTCCGTGGTTGTTATTCTTTCGATTTCTATTGATTCGGAGTAAATATTATTCGGGTTGTTTTCATCAAGAACAATCAGTCTGCCGCCACGCTCTTTTCCGTAGGTGAAGTATCCTGCACCGAGAGTCTGATAGATGTTTATTCCGTCAATTTTAATGTGAAAATCGTTAACGTGGTCGTGACCGAAAAATGCCGCAACAATATCGCCGCATTTCTTCCAGCTTTCAAACTGCTCCCTGTGATTGTTTTCGAGCGAGGGCGGGCAGGGCGTTTCTCTGATTCTGCCTTCAATTATTTCGTGACCGAATTTATAATATTTTCCGTCACGCTTAAAGGTGTAATCATCATCAGCCGTAACCTCTGCAAAGCCGTCATTTTCCTGCTGAACGGGCATATGCTGAAAAAGAATTGCGGGCAGGGGCTTGCCGCCGTTTGCCTCTTTGAGCTCAGCCGAGCGTTTTTCATACCATTCTATCTGGTCGGCGTGAACGCAGTCATAAGAAAGACCGCCCTCTGAGTTGCGTTGATAGTCGTTGGAATCAATAAGCCATATTACAAAGGCATCCTTTTCGCCGTTACTGCTTTTTATCGTTACGCAGCAGTTGCCGCAGCCGTAAACATCGGCATCGTTGAGATTTGAACGGCAGTTGGGATATTCCATATACTGCATCATCTGGAACTCGGTGTGGAAGCCCTCTTCGCCGTCGTGATTGCCGAAAACAACGCAAAGGGGAATATTACGCTTTGTAATCGGTGCGGTTATTTTTTTGATGGTGCTTTGCACATAATCATAGGTGAATTCTTCCCAGTATCCGCTTATGTTGTCGCCGCCGAAAACAACAAGGTCGGGGTTGGTTTTCTCAACCAGCTTTTCAATAACGTTTATTGTTTCTTTATCACGGCTTTCGGGAATCTCTCTGTTTTCATCGTCATCCATAACCGGCTCAACATCGTGTATATCCGTGATATGCAGAATTCTGAATTTGCCGTTTGCACCGAATTTAAGCGGTGCAGGCTCTTCTCTTTTGAATTTTGCCGATTTCCATTTGTGCGGTGTGCCCATAGCGAAAACGAGAGGCAGAGAAAACCCCGCCATAAAAGCTTTGAAAAGTTTGCTCATAAAAACACCCCATATTCAAAATATTCTTGTATCAGCATAGCATAAAAGGATAAATAAATCAATCTTTATGCAATTTTTAATATAGGGCTTGCATATTTTTAAAATATACTGTATAATAATTCTAAATTACTTCCGTGCGGTATGTTCTTTTGTAATGCGGAAGAAAATCAGGAGGAAAATTATGAAGAAAAAATTAGCGGTAATTCTCTCGGTAGTTCTTGTTTTCGCAATGCTCTTTATGACAGCTTGCGGCGATAAGCCCGCAGCAGATCCCGATGCAGGCAGCAACGTTGCAGCAGGCGATCTTTCATCAATCAAAATCAATGTTGGCACAGGCGGCTCAACCGGCACATACTACGGTTTCTGCAATGTTATCTCTTCACTTCTCAAAGAGAAAACCGGTGCACAGCTTATGATCAACTCATCAGGCGCATCAAAAGCAAACATCCTTGATGTTGATGAACGCATTGTTGATATGGCTATTGTTCAGAACGACGTTATGGACTATGCATATAACGGCACATCACTCTTTGCAGATGTTGGCGCAATCAAGACTTTCTCAACTCTCGGCGCAGCATATGCAGAGGTTTGCCAGATAGTTGCAAAGGCTGATTCGGGCATCAAGACCGTAGCAGACCTTAAGGGCAAGAAGATTTCCGTTGGCGACAGCGGCAGCGGCGTTGAATTCAATGCTCAGCAGATCCTCGGCGCATACGATATTACTTTTGAAGATATTGATAAGCAGAACCTTTCCTTCCAGGCATCCGCAGATGCTCTTAAGGATGGCAAGATTGATGCTTTCTTCTGCACAGCAGGTGCACCCACAGTTGCTATCACAGACCTTTCAACAACAACAGGTATTGTTCTTGTTGAAATCGACGCAGAGCATCTTGCAAAGCTTCAGAGCGATTACGGCTTCTATGCAGCTTACACAGTTCCTGCAGGCACATACAACGGCATTGATGCTGATGTAACAACTGTTGCTGTTAAGGCTACATTTATCGTAAGCAACGAGCTTGACGAAGAAACTGTTTACCAGCTCACAAAGGCTATCTATGAAAATAAAGATGAATATTCACACGAAAAGGCTTCTGAAATGAGCCTTGAATATGCTGTTTCCAGCATTTCTGTTCCCTTCCATCCCGGTGCAGAAAGATACTATAAAGAGGTTGGCGCAATAAGCTGATGAGCCGAAACAAAACGGTTCACTCCAACAAAAGGTTAATCGCAGCAGCCGTTCTAATGTTAATCATTACAGCGGCTGCTGTTTTAATAAGCGGATTTTCTGCCGATTATCTGGTTTTATACAATTCGGATACCGGGTCAAGATATATCACCGAAAAGGCAGAAAACGGGCTTATGTTTTCCGTAGAGTTTATCCACTCTGTCAATCAGACTCCCGTAAAAGATACATATATTATTGAGAATGGGCAGATCAGAGCCTATTCAACAACCTATCGCTCTTTCGGGGCAGGGGTGCAGACTGCTCTTCAAGAGGGGCAGAAAATGACCTATGACGAAAACGGAAATATGGTTATAACGGGTTTTGATATAACCTATGACCCGTTGAGATATATAGTCGGAACGGTTTCCGACCATATTCTTACTCTTGACGGCAAAGAAATCAGCCTTCGCAATATGTGCGGCAGAAATGCAATGGTTGCTTTTGAAATTGTTTCTCCATTTGAAATTCTGACGAAAGGATTGTTATAGTTAATGTCAGATGTAAACACAAAGCCCATCAGTATGGAAGCTGATGAAGAAGCTGTTGATGTCGATAAAATTATGGCGGAATTCGATAAAGAATCCAACACCCGCCACTTTTCAGGCATCTTCCAGAAAATAATCAAGATAGCCATGGTGCTGTTTTCTCTCTATGTTATGTTTGACGGCTGGACCGGAACAATGGAAGAAAGACAGAAAATGGCTTGGTTTATCGGTATAATCGTCTTGTTGGCGTTTATAATTTATCCCGTTCGAAAAAAAGAAGAAAAAAAGCTGAACCACGTGCCTTTCTACGACTGGATTTTTGCTGCGTTGGGTGCAGGTTCGTTTTTCTATTATGCAATAAACTGCCAGGCGATTGTTGACAGAGCATCAAGAATCAATGAGATTGATATTGCGGTTGCAATTATCGGTACGGTTCTGCTCTTTGAAGCCTGCCGAAGAGTTGTCGGTTTGCCCATCGTCTGTGTTTCGGCGGCGTTTATAGCATATGCGTTTGTTGTTGTTACACGCAGTCCCTTGAGAGTTATAATGTATAAGCTCTTCTATACAACCGAGGGTATTGCGGGCACACCTCTTAACGTTTGTGCATCGTTTATTGTTTTGTTTATCATTTTTGCCTCGTTCCTTGAGCAGTCGGGTATCGGTGCATTCTTTGTTGACCTTGCAAACTCCATTGCAGGTAAGGCAACGGGCGGACCCGCAAAGGTTGCTGTTATCTCGAGTGCGATGGAAGGAATGTATTCGGGCTCATCCGTTGCAAACACCGTTGGCAGCGGCTCAGTTACAATTCCCACAATGAAGCGTTGCGGCTACAAGCCCGAATTTGCCGCTGCCGTTGAAGCGGCAGCATCAACCGGCGGTCAGATTATGCCTCCCATTATGGGTGCGGCGGCATTCCTTATGACCGAATATACGGGTATGCCTTATTCCAAGATTGCTATTGCGGCTATCCTTCCCGCAGTTCTTTATTTCACGGGCATCTTTATGATGATTCACTTTGAGGCAAAGAAGCTCGGTCTTAAAGGTCTTCCCAAGGAATCAATTCCCAATTTCTTCAAGCTTCTTGTAACAAAGGGTTATCTTCTTCTTCCCGTTGTTGCCCTTGTTATTGCAATGAACTATTTCTCACCCGCAAAGGCTGCAATTATAGCTATTCTTATTGCCATAGTCGTTAAGCTTGTTGAAGGTGCGGTAAAATCAATCGTTCATAAGAAATTTGAATTTGATTTCTCGCTCTATATTCAGTCACTCGCAAACGGCACAAAGAACGCTATCGGCGTTGCTCTTGCCTGCGCTGTTGCAGGCTGCATTTCCGCAATGGTTCAGCAGACGGGTCTTGCGAATGTTCTTTCATCGCTTGTTCAGTCTGCATCGCAGATACATCCCATTTTTGCACTCGCACTGACGATGCTTATGTGTATAGTTCTCGGTATGGGTGTTCCCACAACTGCAAACTATGTTATTATGGCATCAATGGTTGCTCCCATTCTTATGAGAAGCCTGAGCATTCCCGTTCTTGCGGCTCATATGTTTGTTTTCTATTTCGGTATTGTTGCTGATATTACTCCTCCCGTTGCTCTTGCGGCGTATGCGGGCTCGGCTATCGCAAAATCCAATCCGATGAAAACGGGCGTAACCGCAACCCGTCTTGCGATTACAGCATTCATCGTTCCTTATATCTTTGCTTTCAGCCCCGAGATGCTTATTATCGGTTCAGACAAGCCCTGGTATGAGATAGTTCTTCTTGTTGTAACTGCACTTTGCGGAATTTACATCATTTCCGCAGGTATGGAAGGCTATATGTATAAGCATATGCCCTGGTGGGAGAGAATCCTTGCTCTCGCAGGCGGACTTTGTATGGTTATTCCCGGTATTGTGACCGATGCAGCGGGTCTTGCACTTATTGTTCTTGTGTTTGTGCTTCAAAAGGCGGGAGCAAAAAAAGACAAGCTTAAAGCAGCATAAATTAAGTTTTACATCACGGCAGACATTTATTTCTTTGCCGTGATTTTTTTGTTGATTTATTACAAATATAGTGATATAATCATTTCATATGAAATGCAAAGGAGCTGTATTATGAAAAAAATTGTTTCTTTCATCCTTGTATTTGCACTTGCTGTTTCAATGCTTTCAATAAGTGCATCTGCAACATTTAAAACCGAATGCAACGGCGAGTGCGATACCTGCCCCGCTATAGTTGTTCCCGGTATCGGTCAGTCCAATGTTTGGGCACTCGATAAAAACGGCGACTATCTTCTTGATTCAGACGGCGACAGAATCAGCTGCTTCCCCGCAATTTTCAATGTTGGTTCAATCGTAGCCAAAGTGCTTGTTCCCGCACTTTTAACCCTCACGCTTCAGTCAGACATAGGTCTTTCAGGTGCTCTTTGCAGCGTTGTTCTTGATGCGTTTGCAGTTAATCTCTGCGATGAAAACGGCAAGAACACAGGCAACATTGAGGTTGAAAAATATCTTTATTCCGTAGCAGAATGCAGCGAATATGAAAAGGAACAGATTTATGATAACATTCCTCTTCAGGCTTTTGCTCAGATTGCAGGTGAGGATCATCTTTATTATTTCGCATATAACTCATTCGGCAATAACGCTGACACGGTAAAAGAGCTTTATGAATACATACAGATGGTTAAAAAAGAAACAGGCCACGATAAGGTGAATATAGTTCCCATCAGTATGGGCGGCTCACTTGCAAATGCTCTTCTCGACTATTATCCCGACGTAATGAACGACCTTAATAAGGTTGTATATATTGTTCCCGCACTCAACGGCTCAACAATCGTTGGCGACCTTTACACAAAGAATTTTGCATTCTTTGATACAGATTTCCTTTATAACGGCTTCCTTGAAGCTCTTATGGATGAAGAAGATGCAAGAATGATTGAGGTTATCGCAAGAATTCTGCCCGATCAGGTTCTTTCAAAGGTTCTCAAGAAGGTTGCAAACTGCCTTGTAGAGGATGTTGCAGCTAATATCACAAGCCTTTGGGGTCTTTGCCCGAAGGAATATTATCCCGAAGCTGCTGAAGCACTTCTCGGCTCAAAGCCCGAAATAAAGAAGCAGACCGACAGATATTATCAGGCACAGTGCAATTCACTCGATAATATTCAGAAGCTCGTTGATAACGGCGTTCAGGTTTTCAATATTGTTGACTATGATGTGCCCCTTTATCTTATAGGTAACTCCTGGAACGATGATAATGCAGACGGCGTTATTCATCTTTCATCAACCGCTATGGGCGTTCACAGTGCAATTTGCGGAGAAACACTCGGAGAAGGTTATCAGCAGGCAAACACAAGCAAGAACTGCTCTGATAAATCACACAACCATATTTCACCCGATAATGTTGTTGACGCTTCAACAGGTCTTCTTCCCGACCACACCTTCTATTTTGACGGTCAGAATCACGAGCAGACCGCAAGAAACGATGCCATTATCGCACTTGCAACAAGACTGCTTTCATCAAACGATATTCAGGATGTTTATTCAACACCTGATTTCCCGCAGTTTAACGGCAGAAGAGATCCCCGTGCTCTCAAGAATAATTATATTCCCACAGCAAAGAGCGTTGATACGTCAGCACTCAGCGAGGCTGATGCAAAAGAGCTTGCTGAAGCAATAGCAGAAGCGGAAGCATTTGTTAACGCCACAGCTTGCTACGACGGACAGCAGGAAGAGATTGAAGAAAGACTCATCAATATTCTTGTTAAGGTTGGTGCAAGAGAAGCAGAGGTGCCCGAAGAGCCCTCAACCTTCTTCACAAACCTCAGCCTCTGGCTTTATGATAATTACGGTCCGAACGGATTTGTCGAAATGCCCGTGCTCACCGTAATAAACATTTTCAAGCTTATAACAAATCTCATAGGATCCCTGTTTAAATAATAAGCATTCGGGGCAGCCCTCATTTCAGGGCTGTCCCGATTTTTAAATTCATAACGAAAAGTACCGCATAAAAATATTTACATTTCATTGTAAAAATGTTAATATTGAAAAAAGAATTCCAAAAGCATCAACACAAAAAATTCTGAACAGAGGAGCAGATATAAAATGAAAAAGAACATTCAAAGATTCGTTTGCCTTGTTCTTACGGCTGCGATAATGCTTTCGGGCACGGTGTTTGTTAACGCGTCGGATTCTCAGGCGGCAGATAACAGCGGAATAATCTTTTGCACCAATGCAATAAACGGCTTGCTTAATGCGGTTTTCAAGGGCTTCGGTGCTCTTTTCCCCAAGGACTTTGAAAAGGTTCAGAATTATGAAAGCAATAATTTTTATGAAGGAACTGAAGCTTTTCTTGACACACCCGCCGGAAATGCAAAGTGGAATTTAGGCTTCGGAAAAGCAAGTATGGTTCCCGAAAACCTCAAGGACGGCTCAAAGCAGTATTACACGGGCGGCTATTTCACCCAGAAAATCAACGGCGTTTATGATGACCAGGGTGCAAATGCGGTTGCAATCAGCGATAATTCGGGCCGAGGCACCGTTGTTATGGCGGCAATAGACGGCATCGGAGTATGCAATGAGGATGTCAGAGCAATCCGTGCCGAGGTTGAGAGAAAGCTTAAGGATATAGGCGTTGAAAGCGATATTGCTGCAATCAATATCAACAGCACACATTGTCACACAGTTATTGATACTCAGGGCTTCGGACTCGAAACACTTATCAAAACTATGTTTCAGAATCTTTTCTCGTTCCTTCCATTTATAGAAAAAACAAGGAGCATTGACCCCGAATTTTATGAGTGTATGATTGACGGGGCATCGGATGCAATCGTTGAGGCATATAAAAATAAAGAGCCGGGCGAGCTTTATTATTATGAAACTGCGGGCATCGGCTACAGCGAGAGAAACAATAACTATCTTGATGATGAATACGGCTACATTTTTAATAAAAGATATGATACCGAAGGCTATCAGCACGTTATAGCCTGCTTCAAGTTTGTTCCCGATAACGAAGAATCCGCACCCACCGTGCTTGCGAATCTCGGCGGGCATCCCACAACAATCGACAGAGCAACCAAGCTTCTCTCTGCGGATTTTCCCAACTATATTGAATACAAAATGAATGCTGCGGGCGTAAACTTTATGTTTATTCAGGGTGCACAGTCGCCCATTTCGGTTAATAAAGGCGGCGTTAAAACAGAAGAAATTCTTGAAGAAATCAATGCGGAAATCGCCGCAGACCCCGCAACAGCAGATTATCAATATGCAAAGGGGCTGGGATATGAATTCGCAAGGCTTATTCTTGAAGCTGAAGAAAACGCAAGCCGTGTTGAGCCCTTGCTCAATGTGAGAATGAAAGAGATTGTAATTCCTCTCGAATACGGTCTTATGGAGCTCGGTGCCGTATCGGGGCTTCTCGGGCTTACAACCGTTCGCGATAAATCTGCACCTTCGGGCTACTCGGTGGTTTCAGAGGTTGGCTATCTTGAAATCGGAACGGATATTGCAATGCTTACCGTTCCCGGAGAGCTTGTTCCTCAGCTTGTTTACGGCAATGTTGTTGATAAAACGGAGTCTTATCTCGGAACGGATTGGGAACTTGAATATACCTGCGACTTGGTGGGTGAGAGAAAAACGGTGCTCGTTATGGGCCTTTGCAACGATGCAATCGGTTACATTATTCCCGATAACGATTATGCACCCTTTATAGCCGATTCGCTCTGGAACACGGAGCTTGGCGAAAAGCTTTTCGGCGAACCACACCGACATTATGAAGAAATGCTGTCGGCAGGCAGCAAGGCAGGCTCAACCGTTATCGGCGAGCTTAATTCAATAGTTAAGGAATATAATTAACCTAAAATGCATTGGAATAAATCTCTGATACAGATGCAATAATAAACTGATAAAAGAAATAAGAGTTCATTACTCTTGACAAAAGCGGAAGTTGTG
This sequence comes from uncultured Clostridia bacterium, assembly GCA_937880805.1. Lineage (GTDB taxonomy): Bacteria > Bacillota > Clostridia > Oscillospirales > Acutalibacteraceae > CAG-177. The sequence goes on along the minus strand of CALGRR010000049.1, from coordinate 11,456 downwards.
CTATAATTATAGAAATTAATATTTAGATTAAAGGAACCAGCTGTCTGCAGAGGATGTTGGTTCCTTTATGCTTTTAGAGGAAAACACGAAGAATACAGACTATCATAAAGGAGACCGTGTTATGGAAATTCAACTTCAGGAACTTATTGAGCAGATAAAAAAAGACGGCGTTGAAGCGGCAGAAAATCAGGCGGAAGCAATACTTTCATCTGCAAAAGCCGAAGCCGAAAAAATAATTTCCGATGCAAAGGCTCAGGCTGATAAGATTATGGCTGATGCAAAAACCGAAAACGCAAAAACCGTTAAATCGGGTGAGGATGCTATCCGTCAGGCAGGCAGAAACCTGCTTATATCCTTCAGAGAAAGCGTTGCAAGAGAACTCAAAGCGATTGTCGGCGATAATGTTAACACAGTTTATTCGTCAGACGATTTTGCAAAGCTTATTGTCAATGCGGTTGAATGCTGGGCAGGCAAGCCGGAAGCCGATGATATATCTGTTGTTCTCAACAGTAACGACCTTGCAAAGCTTGAAGAGGCTCTTCTTGCACAGCTTAAGACAAAAATGCTCGGCGGAGTTACACTTAAAGCAAATGATAATTTTGACAGCGGATTCCGCATTGCGGTAAATAACGGCACGGTTTATTATGATTATTCCGCTGAGGCTGTTACGGATATGCTGTCAAACTATCTCAGCCCCAAGGTTACCGCACTTCTGAAAGAGGCTGAATAATTATGGCGGAATATTATCTCATATCTCAATTACCGTCACTTGACGGAATTAGTGAAAACACGCCTCTTCCGATAACGTCTGAAAGATTTTCAGAGCTTTGCCGGAGATTTCTCGGCAAAAAAGCACAGGGTGAATTTGAAAAATTAACGCTCGCTCCGTCGAGAAATGCGGAAAAAGCATCGTCTGCGTTGATTGAAAAATGGAACGAGGGTGAACGCAATCTGCGTATCGCTCTTGCAAAGCTGCGTGCAGATAAAATGAACAAGAATTTTGAAGCCGAAACGCAGTCGTTTCCCGCAGGGCTTTTGCAGGCGGCACGCACGGCTGTTGATTTTGAAAGCCCTATGGAAGCGGAAAAATTTCTCAATAAATACCGTCTTGATTTCCTTGAAACGCTCAGACCGATGGATTCGTTTTCAGAAGAATTTGTGTTCTATTACGGATTGAAGCTGAAGCTCATTGAGCGTATAAGAAAATTTGATTCGGAAAGCGGAGAGGCCGCATACAGAAATATCTACAGCTCTATTATGAATGGTGACAGATCGGAGGTTATACAATGACCGAAAATAAAGGTAAGGTAGTAAGCGTTAACGGCAACCTTGTTTCAGTAAGGTTTGAAGGCAATGTTTCAATGAATGAAATATGCTTCGTTAATGTTGACAATACAAAACTGAAAAGCGAGGTTATCCGTATAAGAGGTGACATCGCACAGATTCAGGTTTACGAAATGACGGGCGGCATCAAATGCGGTGATGACGTTGAATTTACGGGTGAAATGCTTTCCGCACAGCTTGGCCCGGGTCTTCTCGGCCAGATTTATGACGGACTGCAGAATCCGCTGCCCGTTTTAGCCGAGCAGGCGGGCTGGTTCCTTGAAAGAGGAATTTATGCAGACGGACTCAATGCCGAAAAGAAATGGGAATTCACTCCCACTGCAAAAATCGGCGATACCCTGCGTGCAGGCGAATATATCGGAACTGTTCCCGAAGGCCCGTTCACACATAAGATTTTTGTTCCGTTCTATCTTTTCGGAAATTATACCCTGAAATCAATCGCAGATAAGGGTGAATATACCGTCAGCGAAACGGTTGCCGTTATTGCCGATGAAAGAGGAAGGGAAATTCCCGTTTCAATGTCGTTCAGATGGCCTGTCAAGAGAGCAGTTAATTGCTACAGCGAAAGACTTGCACCCGTTGAAACAATGGAAACAAAGGTGCGTCTTATAGATTCATTCTTCCCCGTTGCAAAAGGCGGAACCTACTGCACACCCGGTCCCTTCGGTGCAGGCAAAACTGTTTTGCAGCACACAACTTCCAAATATGCCGATGTTGATATAGTTATTATCGCAGCCTGCGGTGAGCGTGCAGGCGAGGTTGTTGAAACAATAACCGAATTTCCTGAGCTTACCGACCCGAAAACGGGCCGTTCGCTTATGGAACGCACAATCATTATCTGTAACACTTCGTCAATGCCCGTTGCTTCCCGTGAAGCATCGGTTTACACCTCGGTAACTCTTGCGGAGTATTACCGTCAGATGGGTCTTAACGTTCTTCTTCTTGCCGATTCAACCTCACGCTGGGCACAGGCACTTCGTGAAATGTCGGGCAGACTTGAAGAAATTCCCGGCGAAGAAGCTTTCCCCGCATATCTTGAATCATATATAGCCGCATTCTATGAAAGAGCAGGCTGCGTCCGCCTTCCCGACGGAAGCAAGGGCTCAGTCACAATCGGCGGCACAGTTTCTCCTGCAGGCGGTAACTTTGAAGAGCCCGTAACGCAGGCAACTCTCAAGGTTGTGGGTGCATTCCACGGCTTATCCCGTGAACGCTCCGATGCAAGAAAATACCCCGCTATTGACCCGCTTATTTCGTGGTCAAAATATAAAACGGTTACAGACACGGCAAAATCTGCTTTCTGCAAGAATATTCTTCTTCACGGCGATGAAATAGGCTCAATGATGAAGGTTGTAGGCGAAGAGGGCACAAGCATTGAGGATTATATTGTATATCTGAAAGCAGAAATGCTCGATGCTGTTTATCTTCAGCAGAACTCGTTTGATCTGACCGATGCAAACAGCACAAGAGAGCGTCAGAGATATGTTACGGATAAGCTTATAAATATTCTCGGCAGCGAATATGCACTTGAAAATAAAGATGATGCAAGAAGCTTTTTCAACCGTATGCGTCAGAAGTTCATAGACTGGAATTATACGGAATTTGAAAGCGAAGCCTTTATGAAGGCAGAGAATGAAATCAACGCAATGTATGCCGAGGGGCAGGGGAAACTCAGCCCTGATGCAGAGCTTTTGTTAAAGGACGGTGAGTGATAATGAATAAGGTTTTCAACAGAATTGAATCTATCACGGGTAACGTTATCGCCGTCAGGGCAGAGGGCGTGCGTTATCAGGAGCTTGCACAGATAAACACCCGATTCGGCAAATCCCTTGCACAGGTCAATAAAATTGATGGCGATCTTGTTTCGCTTCAGGTTTTTGCAGGCGGTCAGGGCGTTTCAACGGGCGATGAAGTCCGCTTTTTGGGTCACGAAATGCGTGTTTCATTCAGCGAGGATTTGCTCGGCAGAACCTTCAACGGTTCGGGCGAGCCGAGAGATAAAGGCCCTGCACTCACCGATAATATGAAACCTATCGGCGGCCCCTCCGTCAATCCCACAAAGCGTATTCTTGCAAACAGAATGATGAGAACAAACATTCCGATGATTGATATGTTCAACACTCTTGTTGTTTCGCAGAAGCTTCCGATATTCTCTATTTCCGGTGAACCCTATAATCAGCTTCTTGCACGAATTGCCCTTCAGGCTGAGGCGGATGTTATTGTTCTCGGCGGTATGGGTCTTAAATATGACGATTTTCTCTATTTCAAAGAGGAGCTTTCAAACGGCGGAGCACTGAGCAAAACCGTTATGTTCATCCACACGGCATCCGACCCCACGGTTGAATGTATGATGATTCCTGATATGGCACTTGCGGTTGCCGAGCAGTTTGCACTGCAGAACAAGGATGTTCTCGTGCTTCTCACCGATATGACGAACTTTGCCGATGCAATGAAAGAAATTGCAATCACTCAGGAGCAGGTTCCTTCAAACCGCGGCTATCCCGGTGACCTTTATTCGCAGCTTGCATCCCGTTATGAAAAGGCTGTTGACTTTGACGATTCGGGCTCCGTTACCGTTCTTGCGGTTACAACAATGCCCGGCGATGACGTAACTCATCCCGTTCCCGATAATACGGGATATATCACCGAGGGTCAGTATTATCTCAAGGGCGGAAGAATTGAGCCCTTCGGCTCTCTTTCGCGTCTTAAACAGAATGTCAACGGAAAAACCCGTAAAGACCACCGCACGCTTATGGATGCTATGATCCGTATGTATTCTTCCTATAAAGAAACATTGGAAAAGAAAAATATGGGTTTTGCGATGACACGATGGGATGATAAACTTCTTAAATACGGTCAGCTTTTTGAAAGCGAGCTTATGGATTTGTCGGTCAACCTTTCTCTTGAAGAAGCTCTTGACCTTGGCTGGAAAATCCTTGCAGAATGCTTTGAAAAGGATGAAACAGGCATCAAATCCGACCTTACCGATGAGTTCTGGCCCGTCAGATAAGGAGGATTGAAGTGGCAAAAATCAAACTGACTAAAAATGAGTTAAAGATACAGAAGGATGCCCTCAAAATGTATCGGAGATATTTGCCTACTCTGACACTCAAAAAGCAGCAGCTTCAGGCTGAAATACGCACCATTGAAGCAAAAGCGGAAGCGGTAAGAAAAGAAAGAGAAAACCTTGAAAAAGGCTTCGGCTCGTGGATTGCCGTTTTCAGCGAAACAGATGCCTTCCCCGACGGAATAATCACCGTCAGCAATATCCGTAAGGGCGTCGGCAATATCGCAGGTGTTTCAATTCCCGTTTATGAAGGTGCGGATTTCTTCCGTGGAGATTACGATTTATATGAAACTCCGCTGTGGGTTGATATTGCCGCAAATCATATGGAAAGAGCAATGTCGCTTGATCTTGAAGCGGAAGTGTTGGATGAGCAGGTGAAACTTCTTGAGCAGGAGCTTCGTGCTACCTCGCAAAGAGTTAATCTGTTTGAAAAGGTTAAAATTCCCGAAACAGAGGAAAATATCAAAAAAATCTCAATATATATGGCGGATCAGCAGGTAAGTGCCGTTGTTCGCTCAAAAATTTCAAAACGCAAAATTGCGGCACGTAATGAAATATCTTCGGAAGCGGAGGTGTGGTCATTATGATAGTGCCTATGAAAAAAGTTTCTCTCATAATTATGGGGGATAAAAAATCCGAAACGCTCAAAAAACTCCGCAGGCTCGGTATTCTTCATATCGAATCGGTTGAAGGCTCAGGCAAAAAGCTTGAAGAGCTGAAAGAAAGAGCCGCCCTGCTTGAAAGTGCACTTTTCAGCATTTCGGAAAAGAAAAACAAAAAGATAAAGCAGGAAAATATCAGTGCGGAAAAAGCAGTTTACGTTTCAAATGAAATCGTTGCTCTCGAGAATGAAAAGAAGCTGTGCTCGGCAGAAAAAGTATCCCTTGCCGCAGAGCTTGACCGACTTTCAGGCTGGGGAGAGCTTGACCCCGAAAAGCTCTGTTCTTTGGCTGAAAAGGGCATTGATATTTCGCTTTATGAAATGCCGGTAAAAGAATATGAAAATCTCGGCGAGAGCGTAAAAACCCTCAGTATTCAGAAAACGAAGGCATCAGTTAAATTCCTGCTTATCAGATCGGGTGCTGAAGGTGAAAATGAGGCTGTTGATTTGTTAAAGGCATACCGATTTGAAATGCCGTCAGCATCAACTGCCGAAATCAAGCAGAAAACCGAAAGCTTGAACAATCGCATAAATGAGATTGATGAAAAGATTTCTTCCTATGCAGGCTGTGCAGACAGCATTAAAAAAGCAATCAGCCTTTGCGAAAAGGAAATTGAGTTTGAGATTTACGCAACGGGTATGGCAAATGAAAGCTTATCTGCCGACGGAAAATCCGTTGCATACTTCACGGGATATGTTGAAGAAGAAAATCTCGCTCAGCTCAAAAAAACAGCAAAAGAAAACTCCTGGGGTCTCCTTGCTGAGGAACCCACCGAAGAAGATAATGTTCCCACCAAGCTTAAAAACAATAAGTTTGTAAGTCTTATTTATCCGCTGACCGATTTTCTCGGCACGGTGCCGGGATATTTTGAATATGATATTTCGGGTTGGTTTTTGGGATTTATCCTTGTTTTCTTCGGAATTATCTTCGGTGACGGCGGATACGGAATATTTATTACTGCCGTTACGGGAATTCTGATTGCAAAATCACTTGTTTCAAAGAAAAAAGTTCCCCCCGCATTTTTGCTTATAGGACTTTTCGGTCTGTCAACAATTCTTTGGGGAACGCTGACCTGCACCTGGTTCGGGCTTTCTCCCGAGCAGCTGCCCGAATGGCTTCAGAAATTATCGGTACCCGTTATTTCAAATGTTTATGCCGACAGAATATGGTATCCGCCCTGGACAAACGGCGAATACGGTCTTACAACCGCACAGAATCTGCAGATATTCTGTTTCTCGTTGGCTCTTATTCAGCTTACCGTGGCACATATCAAGGTTGCAGCCCGAAACAGAAAATCAATAAAGATTCTCGGTGATATAGGCTCAATAATGCAACTTATCGGCATCTTTTATGTGGTGCTCAGCTTCGTTGTAAATGCTGAGGTTTTCAGCTTCGGCCTTGTGTTGGGCGGCATTCCCGTAGGCACGGCTGCACTTGTGCTTGTTATAGCGGGCTTTGTTATGAGCTTCGTATTCTCAAACTATGAAGGAAACATTATCAAATCAATCCTTGAAAGCCTCAAGAATATCGTTTCGGTTTTGCTTGGTGTTGTTAATGTTTTCTCGGATATAGTTTCATATATCCGCCTCTGGGCAGTCGGTCTTGCAGGTGCGGCAATATCAGCAACCGTCAATGAACTTGCAGGTCCTTTGTTTGGCAACTTTATGTTTATGATAATTGCGATTGTGCTTCTTGTGTTCGGTCACGGACTGAATATGATTCTGAATGTTCTGTCTGTTATTGTTCACGGAATCAGACTTAACACTCTGGAATTCTCATCGCATCTTGATATGTCCTGGAGTGGACATAAATTCAAACCTTTTGAAGAACAAATCGAAAATTAAGGAGAGTTATTATGAATTTTGGATTATTAGCAACAGCTCTGGCAATGGGTATTGCCGCAACGGGTTCAGCAATCGGTATCGGCATTGCAGGTCAGGCTTCCATCGGTGCGTGGAAAAAATGCTATATGAGCAATAAGGCAGCACCCTTTATTCTTACCGTTTTTGCCGGTGCACCGCTTACACAGACAATCTACGGCTTCCTTCTTATGCAGCAGATGAGCTCATCGGATGCAGACCCCGCATTCCTCCTCGGACTCGGTATCGCATCGGGCATTGCAATGGCAGCTTCGGCTGTTGTTCAGGGCAAGGCAGGTGCCGCAGGTGCAGATGCTCTTGCAGAAACAGGAAAAGGCTTCTCACAGTACATCACCGTTGTTGGCCTTTGTGAAACAGTTGCACTTTTCGCACTCGTTTTCAGTATGGTTGCTCTCGGATAAACAAAACATTATATTAAAAAGCCGACGGATTAAACCCCGTCGGCTTTTTCTTTCAAAACTTTCAAAATAATCAAAAAATTAACATTAATAAACCCCGAATGGATTGCAACAATAATAAGGCAAACGCAAATTGAATTTGAAGGGGTGTAAACGAAATGTCAAAGAATAATTCAGTTGTTCCTCAGGCAAGAGCTGCTCTTGACCAGTTCAAGATGGAGGCTGCAAGAGAGGTTGGCGTTCAATCACCTCTTAAAGAAAATATACAACATATAACGAACTCTGAAAATAAAATCAATATAATGTTCCCGAAAGCCACTTTTGATTTGCAAAGGTGGCTTTTAATGTTTATTGATTTAACACTTGAACAAATCGGGAACAAGTTGTATAATAACTGTATATTTATAAAATCACTCATACAGAGGTGAGATAATTGAATATATTGCATATGAAATATGCCGTTGAGGTTGCAAAAGTGGGTTCACTGAACAAAGCGGCAGAAAGTCTTTATGTTGCTTTGCCGAACATCAGCCGTTCAATCAAAGAGCTTGAAGCTGATCTGGGTATAACTGTTTTTGACCGCACGGCAAAAGGAATGGTGCTCACTCCCGAAGGAGAAGAATTCATCAGCTATGCCAAGGATATTCTCAAGCAGATTGACCAGGTTGAGAATATGTATAAAAGCGGTCAGGTAAAGAAACAGAAGTTTTCCATTTCCGTGCCGCGAGCTTGTTACATTTCCGATGCTTTTGCGGAGTTTTCAAAAACTCTTTCAAAGGATGCCTGTGAGATTTTCTATAAAGAAACCAATTCGCAGAGAACAATCAACAACATCCTTAACCACGACTATAAGCTCGGTATAATCCGTTATGCGGAGAATTTTGATAAGTATTTCAAATCGATGCTTGAAGAAAAAGCACTCAGCTACGAAATGGTAACGGAGTTTTCTTATTGCCTTATTATGAGTGCCGATAATCCGCTTGCGAAGAAAGAAGAAATCACTTTTGATGATTTGACGGACTATATTGAAATTGCTCACGCTGACCCCTATGTGCCGTCACTTCCGCTTGCAAAGGTTGTCAAATCGGAATTGCCTGATAACATTGACCGCAGGATTTTCATTTTCGAAAGAGCAAGTCAGTTTGATTTGCTTTCGCAGAATCCCGAAACGTTTATGTGGGTTTCTCCCGCACCGCCGAGTGTTCTTGAACGATATAATCTTGTGCAAAAGAAATGTGTTGACAATAAAAAGGTATATAAAGATGTTCTGATATACCGTAACGGATATAAGCTCACAGACCTTGATAAAAAGTTTATAACAGCACTTTGTGAATCAAAACGAAAACATCTGAATAATGAAATTTCCAAGACTCGTCAGTAAAGGACGGGTCTTGATTTTTTATATCGATACGAGGGTTATCGATATTGATAATACCGATTGAACATTTTAATAATTCCCAACTCCTTTAAGTTTTGTTAAGATAGTTATGGTCAAAAGAGAGGAGGAATTACGGTGGATAAAACAGGAATAACCAAAGCAACCTTAGGCAGACTTCCGCATTATCTTCAGTTCTTGCGAGAGCTGTCGGTTGACGATGTTCCGTATATTTCCGCAACCGTGATTGCCAAAAAACTTTCTCTCGGAGAGGTTCAGGTAAGAAAAGACCTGAGCGCCGTAAGCGGAGCAGGCAAACCGAAGGTCGGATATAAAACAGCTGACTTGATGAAGTGCATTGAGAGTCATCTCGGTCAGGGTGATATGACTAACGCGGTGCTTGTCGGTGCGGGAAAGCTCGGAAAAGCACTCCTCGAGTTTGACGATTTTGAGGACTACGGCGTAAAAATCATCGCTGCATTTGACTGCAATGAAACCGCAATCCGCTATAACCGTTCGGTTGAAATTCTTCCGATGAAGGATTTTCAATCGTTTTGCAAACAAAACAATGTGCAAATCGGGATAATAACCGTAGGTTCGGGTTCGGCTCAATCTGTATGTGACCAAATGATTGAAAGCGGAATATCCGCAATCTGGAACTTTGCTCCGTGCAACCTTGAAGTGCCCGACGGCATATTATTGAAGCAGGAAAGGCTTGCACTCTCACTCGCATATCTTAACAATAAGTTATCAATTATGTAAATCATATTCAGGAGGATATAAAATGGCTACTAAAACTTACGAAATCATCGACGGCGTTGAAAAGCTCACCGAAGCGATTGCTCGTGTGAAAAAGGCTCAGCAGGTTTTCGCAACCTACACTCAGGAGCAGGTTGACAAGATTTTCCTTGCAGCGGCTTCTGCAGCAAACAAGGCAAGAATCCCTCTTGCAAAGATGGCTGTTGAAGAAACAGGCATGGGTATTGTTGAAGACAAGGTTATCAAGAATAACTACGCTTCAGAATACATCTACAATGCCTATAAAGACACCAAGACCTGCGGTGTTATCGAAGAAGACAAAGCTTTCGGCATCAAGAAAATTGCAGATCCCATCGGTGTTATTGCTGCGGTTATTCCCACAACAAACCCGACATCAACAGCGATTTTTAAGTGTCTTATCGCTCTCAAAACAAGAAATGCTATTATTATTTCTCCTCACCCCAGAGCAAAGAACTGCACAATTGCAGCTGCAAAGCTTGTTCTTGAAGCAGCAGTTGCAGCAGGTGCTCCTGAAGGAATCATCGACTGGATTGACGTTCCCTCACTTGAAATGACAAACACAGTTATGAAGGAAGCAGATATCATCCTTGCAACAGGCGGCCCCGGCATGGTTAAGGCTGCTTATTCAAGCGGTAAGCCCGCACTCGGTGTTGGTGCAGGCAACACTCCCGCTATCATTGATGACAGCGCAGACATTCTTCTCGCTGTTAACTCAATCATTCACTCAAAGACATTTGATAACGGTATGATTTGTGCTTCCGAGCAGTCGGTTATCGTTATGGAAAGCATTTACGATACCGTTAAGGAAGAGTTCGCTGCAAGAGGCTGCTATTTCCTTAATCCCACAGAAACAGAAAAGGTAAGAAAGACAATCATCATCAACGGCGCACTTAATGCAAAAATCGTTGGTCAGCCTGCTGCAAAGATTGCAGAGCTTTCAGGCGTAACCGTTCCCGAAGGAACAAAAATTCTTATCGGCGAAGTTGAAAGTGTTGACATCAGCGAAGAATTTGCTCACGAAAAGCTTTCACCCGTTCTTGCAATGTATAAAGCAATAAGCTTTGAAGATGCACTTGCAAAGGCAGAGCACCTTGTTGCAGACGGCGGCTACGGTCATACCTCTTCAATCTATCTCAATGAAGTAACCGAAACAGAAAAGATTAACGAGTTTGCCGCAAGAATGAAGACTTGCCGTATACTTGTTAACACTCCCTCATCACACGGCGGTATCGGCGACCTTTATAACTTCAAGCTTGCTCCCTCGCTCACACTCGGCTGCGGCTCATGGGGCGGCAACTCCGTTAGTGAAAACGTTGGTGTCAAGCACCTTATCAATATCAAAACTGTTGCAGAAAGAAGGGAAAATATGCTTTGGTTCCGTGCACCTGAAAAGGTATATATCAAGAAAGGCTGTCTTCCCGTTGCACTCGACGAACTCAAGAACGTTATGGGCAAGAAGAGAGCATTCATCGTAACAGACACATTCCTCTATGAAAACGGCTATACAAAGCCTATCACAGACAAGCTCGACGAAATGGGCATTGCTCACACAACATTCTTTGATGTTCAGCCTGACCCCACACTCCTCAACGCAAAGAACGGTGCTGCACAGATGGCAGCATTCAAGCCCGACACAATCATCGCTCTTGGCGGCGGCTCTGCAATGGACGCAGCAAAGATTATGTGGGTTCTTTATGAACATCCCGAGGCAGACTTTATGGATATGGCAATGAGATTCATCGATATCCGCAAGAGAGTTTATACCTTCCCCAAGATGGGCGAAAAGGCATATTTCATTGCTGTTCCCACATCGGCAGGTACAGGCTCCGAAGTTACTCCCTTCGCAGTTATCACTGACGAAAAGACCGGTGTTAAGTATCCTCTTGCCGACTATCAGCTTCTTCCCAATATGGCAATTATTGATACAGATTTCCATATGTCAGCTCCCAA
>CALGRR010000048.1 GCA_937880805.1 uncultured Clostridia bacterium | reverse complement strand
ACACTAATTCTTGACAATATTATATATGAATCGTCATGGTCTGGCTTGCTTTACAAGATGCAGTTTTATTACAACCCAGCTTCGTGCTTTTTCAAATAGGTTGTCGACCTCCGGGTAAGGCAAGAACTTACCTCCGACTCGTTCTCGGAAGATTCGATTCATCCTAATCTTATGGCGATGGCTGACTTCAACAGACTCGGTATTTCCATCAAGATCAAAGGCTTCATCAAATATATCGGATGATGCTACCTTGATCAATTCGTCAAATTCTTTCTCGCTCATTCATCTGTCCTCTCATCATATGCAAGGTTTATTATCTCTTTATTGATTGAACGTGCATACTTAATAGATTGAAAGGCGCCGCCTGATTCGTGATCTATATAGCACACCACGAGGTCGGCTCTGTCTATCATGTACCTGTTCCTGATCTGAATCGCACTTTTGAAATGTGCTTTGGACGATTCTTCACATACCTCTATTTCATCGTAGTATTCTTCAAAGTATTTTTCGCTGTTCTTATACTCTGCGGTCAAATACGGAAGGACAAGCGTGAAAGTGCTGTTGTGATCTCCTATCGCTTGCTTTGCTCTGCGGATGGCTGCGGATGCCATCGTGTCAAACTCACCGTTGCGACCGACAAGGAAATCAACGTAATACTTTTCTCGGAGCAGTTTTCGTATGAGCTCATCAAGTCGTTCTTCCACCTCTCGCATATAGTGGATTGTTCTGTGTCCTAAAAATGTTACTGTGTATATTTCCATGTTGCTCTCCTAAAAGGGATTATACCGATAAATCTTTCATGGAGCCATCCTACTGGTTTCATATTTATATAACAAACTAATTGTGGGGTGTATTCCTATGTAATATATTATTATAACATCTATAAACCAATATTGCAATAGTATTACAGCCTGTTAACAAATAATTTTCAATGTCGTATGGGTTAAAATATTATAAAGGGCGGTGATACAGAATGGATGAGAAAGATTTTGCACTTCGTTTAGCAAGGTTGAGGGAGAAAAAAGGAGTGTCGGCTCGTGACATGAGCTTGTCGATGGGACAGAATCCGGGTTATATTAATAACATTGAAACCGGGAAGTCGCTTCCGTCGCTGACAGGTATCTTCTATATCTGCGAGTATTTGGGCGTAACCCCAAGTGAGTTCTTCGATATGGAAGTTTCCAACACTTCTAAACTTGATGCAATCGTCAATGATATGAAGAAGCTTGACGATAGACAGCTCGACACCATCGCAATGTTTGTGAAAGATCTGATTAAAAAATAATTGCAAAATATTGTATGCCTTGCATTGCTTGGGTGCTTTTGATAAAATCGGTCAGTGGAAAAAGAATCGCAAGAGTAGAAAACATTAATCATTTTGCAATCAAATTCCAATTTGTCGGTCTGTTTGATAAGAATATGCAAAAAACACCCTATGACTTTTCAGTCATAGGGTGTTCGTTTTCTTAATCCAGAGGCTTCATCGTTGGGACGAAATGGTACATCATTCACTTGCTGTTCTATCATCTGCCAAGTTCTACTGATATGTTGTTTGAAGCCCATTTTTAGACTTTCCTATCTCCTAAACGTACACCCTCGGAGCAGCATTATTTGTAGAAATTGGTGTAAATGATGTAAATCTAATGCCCACGAAAACGAGCAGTTTATAATACTTCATTCGCCTTATTATACTCATTTTTGAAGTACGAGTCAAGACCTTCAAATTCAGACCTCCTTAACTCCTTCGTCACATCGGTATAAATATTAAGGGTTGTAGAAATATCTTTGTGTCCAAGCGTATCCTGGATAACCTTTACATTAACCCCTGCTTCACACATTCTTGTCGTGAATGTATGCCTTAATGAGTGGCAGCTAAAATGCGGAAGCAAAACCTTTGCATTTTCATCTTTCAAAAGCTGTTCATCATTGCAGTCACGGATAATACGACGGATTGCTTTGTTAAGGGTTGCCTGATGTTGCGGTTGTCCAAAACGGTTAAGAAAGATAAAATCAGTATATCCGTCTACAACAGCTTCACAATGAATATCAAGAAGCTCCTGTCTTTCTTTTTCCATAAGGAATGCTTCTTTGACGAAATCCAACATCGGGACTTGGCGTTTGCCAGCCGGCGTTTTCGTGGTATTGATATTAAAATAGCAGCCACGCTTACTACCGTCGGTTCTATGGTCATAATATACCAGCGTATGATTAACATTGATAATTCCTTCGTCCAAATCAATGTCGCACCATCTGAGACCCGTTGCTTCACCAACACGAAGTCCCGTTCCAACCAACACCGCAAAAATTGGATACCACAAACTTGCAGACGGTGTATTCTTCAGATAGCTCAAAAATAATTCCTGTTCCGGTCTCGTTAAGGCTCTGCGTTTCTCCGTTTGAAAACAATGGGACTGCTTTAACTCTTTCAGCACATTATTGGAAGGGTTATTTCTGAGATAATCATCATCAACTGCCATATCCAAAATCTGATGAAGAACCGTATGGATATTGTCAATAGTCGCCGGTTTTAGATGTCTTTCATCTGCAAGGTAATTATAGAACCTTTTAATATCTGTCTTTTTCAAAGAAGATACCGTCTTTGAGCCAATTTGATTACGAACGAATGTCTCATACATATACTTATAGTTTTCAAAGGTATTGTTTTTAAGACCTCGTTTCAAGTCTCTCCAAAGCTCATACATATCATTGAGGGTAGTATATCGAGCTTCTGCCTTTATGCCGTCTTTTTTATCTTTTTCAATCTGCTCCTCTTTGTAGCGAAGCTCATCGAGTGTCTTGGCATATACATAACGCCTTTTGCGATTTGCATCCGTCCAACTATAATGATATGTACCGTCTGCACGTTGTGATTCTCCTGTACGGAGAACCACTCTTGATTTATCTCGTCTTTTTGTCTTTGCCATTTTATTTTCCTCCTAAACCTTTTCCGCTTTATCCATATAAGCGTCAAACTTTTCTCTTGCTATCAAAATCTGTGTACCATTTGCAATAGCAAACGGACACCCTTTTGCCAATGCCATTTTTCTCAGCCTTCTAATACCAATTCCGGAATATGCGGCTGCTTCATCACAAGTAAGGACTTTTCGTTCCCATAGTGGTAAATCATTTTTTCTTTCATCAATCTGCCTTCTGTAAGCAGTGATTTCTTCACTAATAACTCTTAACACCTAAAGCACCTCCTATATCGACGAAAGGTTTTCCAAATAATTCTCGAACTTTTTTCGCTTTATCATCGTTCTGTGTCCGACTTTTAATACAAAGTCACAGTCATCTTCCTGCGTGAGAGAATATATCGTGTCTCTTCCAAGTCCTGTGTACCCACTGGCTTCTTCTACTGAGATATTCTGTCTGTGCCATAAAGGTACTTCTGAACTCCTGCTTCTAAAATGCTCTGCCGTTTCTTTATTGTCCATTACTAACACCTCCCATCATATTGAGTAGCATTTTTCAATGTACTCATCAAAAACCCTTCTCTTAATCATTCGGCGATTGCCAATCCATAAAACGAAAGGACAATCTTCCGGATTTGTAAGTTCGTATAACTTGTCTCTGCCGATTCCCGTATATACAGACGCTTCTTCTATCGAAAGAAAAGGCTTTTCATACAACGGAATTTCAAACTGCTTTTTATTCTCTGCCATTTCTATTTCCTCCATTCCTACCTAAATCGAATACTGCTTTTCAAGAAATCGTTCAAACGCAGTTCTCTTAATAACTCTCCTTGAACCTATCCAAATAACAAATGGGCAGTTTTCTTTTTCTGTCAATTCATATATCTTGTTGCTGCCTATTCCAAAATACTCGGTAGCCTCTGCCACAGACAGTATGGGTCTGTGCCATAAAGGAACATCATACTTATATTTATTCCTGACTCTTGTTGCTCTTTTTTCCGACATCTCTATGACCTCCTTGCCGTTTCTGCCATAAAGGATACTGGAAAAATTGCGATGAGCCAATGATGCGAATTGACTCATCGCATACTTGACATTTAGGCTAAATTGAGTATTGCCTTTCAAGATACTCAACAAATGATTTTCTTTTAATCACCCTTCGTGTCCCTACCCAAATTACAAAGGGGCAATTTTCCATTGTGGTCAACTCATACAATTTGGTTCTGCCTATTCCTGAATAAGCTGTCGCTTCGTCAACGGAAATAATAGGTCTGTGATAAATCGGAATATCATATTTGAACTTGTTCCTGATTTGTTTAGACATTTCTGCACCCCTTTCCTTTTACCGAGGTGCGTTTGTCATAAACGATATAATCCCAACCGCTGTTATTGCACTTATCGCAGTTGTCTTTGCTTTTCGCAAAAAGGTCAAGACGCCTGACAACATAATTCGGGTCGTGGATATAGTCGCTCAGGCACTTGGGACATAAGCAGCGAACATCTCCGTTTCTGTCTGTGTTGTAAATCCATAAACCGAAAGTCTTTTTAAGAGCTGCGTTAATTTGCTTCCAAAGCCTTTCGTCGTTTACCGAACCAATGTAGTCTGTCAGTTCGTCCTTATTGACGGTTTGTATCTGTTCAAGAAGAACCATTGACGGCTTCTTCAGACCGAAGTCCTCACCCAAAATGATGTGTGAAGGAAGATACTTCTTTTTCATCACAGCCGTAACAGCAGCAACAATAATTGTCGGAGCATTTGCATTAAAGTTGTCCGCCTGAATTACCATTACAGGTCTCTCACCCGACTGGACAGACCCCTCTCTTTTTCCAAAATCGTAGTAGAATAAATCTCCACGCTGAATTTCTTTTCTCTGCATATATGTATAACCTCTCTGTTCATTTAGTCTTGAAAGTGCATTTCGTATCCGGAATTGAAATAACCCCTTCACTCATTTGGACAAAGGGGGTCAAAATGCACACCCAAAATCAGAGGTTTTCATAAAATTTCTTGAAATTTTTTCTTGCAGCGGCAATCGACTTATCTACAACGCTGTAATATACTCCTTCTTCCTTTGCAATTTTTCTTGAACTCATACCTAACAAAATCGCTTTTATCAGTCGTTCTCTCTGAACAGGTTTCAGCATTTCCAAGACCTTTCTGACTTTTGCAATTTCTAACTGGCGAAGCTGTTCCCTTTCTTCCTCAATCCGTTCTTCTTCCGCTTGCTCAAACGGGTCAACAAACGGAGTAATCAGTCCCCGGTGGAACTGTTCAGAGATGTCATCTTCATATCCATACACATCGATTGTTCTTTTTGCTCGCTTTTCGTACTTATCGTTGTTTCTGTATGACTCATCAATCACTTCGCCCTGAGCCATAGAAAGCAGAATGAACGGAGTGTACCGACGGATAACATCAGGGTATTTAACCCACAATTCTTCTTCCGCCAGTTCTGTTACAATCGCCCATTTCTCCGTGCCGGTGTAACCGTGGTATTCATACCGCAGATTGATGAGCTTGCAGTCATTCGCAAATAATAATTCCTGTTGTTCTAATGTAAGTTTTGTCATTGTCGTAATCTCCTTGAATTTGAATTTTTGAATTTGGTTGAAATCAAAAATTCGGAGATTACGGATACTTGGCGATATATGCCAGCCACTTATATGTCACGGTCTTGCTCCTTTCGGGAGCGACAAAAAAGCCGGACACCAAGAACATTAGGATATTTCTATCCCTTAATTCTCAGCGTCCGGCAATTTGATGACTCAGGAGCTTTCGCTCAAGGACTCGTGGCTCGGTACATCTGCCCGATATTTAATTGTTCGCTCTGTTATTACTTCTTGTTAATCTGTACTTGACCGTTCCCTTGCGTAGGGATAGGTCAACCTCTACTACTCTGTGGCAGTTCGGACATTTCAGTTCAATCACGCCTGTTGTCATTGTTACCTTGTCAAAAATACGCCAGCCACAGTTTTTGCACCTTACGATTATCTTTTGTTCCAACGATTTCATAGCTCGCTCACCTCCGGATAAACCGTAACCAAATCAAAAGGATTATCAAGATACTCCTTTTTCAAAAGTCCGAGCTGTTTCATTCGTATGGCAAGAGCCTTTTTGGAACACCCTAAAAAATCCGCAAGTGCGTCAAACCTTTTATATACACTCGGATAGTATATCTTGTTCAGGCATTCAATCTTTTCGCCGAGACTGAACAGATACATTCCCTGCTTTATAAGGTTTTCGGGAAGAAGGATAGCTGCTCCAAGCGTATTTGCCTGCCATTCCTCCCAATCGGATATTGGCTTATTCCTCTCGGAATTTGCCTTGTAATAATGTACTCCGGCAGATTTCTGTGTTACACCGTAATCATTCGGGAACAACATCTTAAATATCTGATGGCTGCCCTCGTGCATTAAGGTGAAATTCTTTCTGCCTTTCAGCTTGCTGTCAAAGTTCAAGTCCTTTTCCACGAGAACGGTTTTTCCATCCAAAAAGAAAAAGGCTTCGTTATCATCATCTTCAAATACCTGAACACCCATTTCCGTAAATGAGGTCATTCCGAGAATACTACCGTCATAGGATAGGTGCTGGTATTCGACATTCAATCCGAGAACCTTCTCCAAGAGAAGCTCCGGGTCAATTCTGTATATTTGTGTGTTACGGACATCGGGAAGTGCCATATATGCCTGAACATACTTGTCGGCTATCGCTTCGATGTCAAATCTCGATAAATGTTTCAAGTTACAAAACCTCCTACCATTAGGATTTTGCTTCTACAAACCACTTTCCGTTTTCTTCGTCGAACAGAAATGTGGGCTTGCCGCAAATCTGTACCGTGTAGCGGATACCGGTTCCTCCGACTTTGGTGGAAGCCGCACGGCATTTCTGAATTACACGGTCTATCTCATATTTTTCATCATTCTCAAACTTGATGAAATTCGGACGAGCCGTTCCATCAGGTCTGTGTGTTACATTTACTTCAACATAAACTTTTCTTCTATCGGATTCCATTTCTATACCTCGTAATTTCTCAAAGTCAAAACTAATCTTCCCAAGTGCTTGTATCCGTCGATGTTCTTATCCGACACCCTGTACTTGGGTCGGTCATCTCCGGCAGTATTGATGTAACAGGAAAGCCTTCCTTTCTTAAAGCGTTTTTTCCGGTCAAAGAAAAGGAACATTCCCTCATATATACCATAGTCGGTAAAATGGTTTCCGCCGTCCGCACGGAAGATAACAATATCTTCGCTGCACCCCTGCAAAAAGCAGTCGGGTATCGCAACATAAGCCGTAACCTCTTTTTCGTCAATCACAATAAGCCCTCCTTAACCGACCATACCTGTCGGCATAGTGATTTCGGCTTTTTCCGGTGGTAGCCGCAGGTTCTGACACAGAACCCCATTCCTTATGCTGTCCTTTCCGAAACGCCGTCTGATTTCTTCAACACACTTTTCCATTCGCTCCAATTTGTCCTGTTTTGCGGCGTCCATAAACATATCTATTTGACGGGGCGTGTCTTGTGGAACAAGATTTATGGCTTGTACCGTCACAGAACGGATAGGGTTATTCCACCCATATCTTTTTTCAAACAACTGAAAAGCGGTCTTTGCAATAATCATCGGAGACTGTGTAGGAAGTGCAATCTTCGTCTGCCATTGCCTTGTATTGAGTGTGTTGTCTCTAATATGTATTGCGACACCTTCTGCACTTAGTCCGTGAACACGGAGCTTGTGTCCGATGTCTTGGGTTAATTCGAGAAACACGGGCCACACCTGCTCCGGTTTCTCTAAATCTGCTACTGTTGTTATACCGTGTCCTACACTTTTTATAGGGGAAACGAAGTCTTTCTTGGCAACAAGGGAAAGGTCGTTGCCGTTGGCATAGTTCCATAAAACTACTCCGTTCTTTCCTAATCTTCTGCGTAAGAACTCAGGGTCGGTATTCGCTAAATCCCCGATGGTACGAATACAATAGCTGTCAAGCACTCGCTGGGTTGCCCGTCCTACACCGAGCAGGTCAGCGGCAGGAAGTCCCCAAATCTTTTCTTTGAATGTGTCCTTTGGTATTACGGTTACTGCATCCGGTTTCTTCATATCCGAGCCGAGCTTCGCAAATATCTTATTAAAGGAAACACCCACAGAAATCGTCAAGCCGAGTTCAAACTTCATCGTTTCACGAATTTCATTTGCCACCTTTTCCGGCGAACCGAAAAGGCTTTCTGTCCCGCTAATATCCAGCCAACACTCGTCCATACCATACGGTTCAACTTGGTCGGTATATCGCTCATAAACGCTTCTCGCAAGCTTTGAGTATTTGATATACTCCTCATAATGGGGCGGTACTACAACCAAGTCCTTGCACTTCTGTTTAGCCTGCCATACTGCGTCCCCGGTTTTCACATCAAAAGCCTTTGCTTTGTAGTTCTTAGCAAGCACGATACCGTGTCGTTCCTCAACAGAGCCGCAGACAGCAATCGGATATTTCTTTAATGCGGGGTCGAGCATACATTCGACGCTGGCATAGAAGTTGTTCATATCACAATGAAGTATGCTTCGTAACATTTTTTGAACCCCCTTGACATTTTGGGTAGTTTGGTGTACACTATGTGTAGTTCAACTTCCCAATTCATATTATATACACTTCAACTGTACTTGTCAAGAGCAAATGGGTAGTTCAACTGTAAATATTCTTTTAAGGAGTGAAATCACAATGACATTCGGTGAAAAAGTCAAGGCTGAGAGAACAAAGCTTGGTATGAGTCAAGATGAGTTGGCAGCTAAAATCGGCGTAACCCGACGCATAATTGGTTCTTATGAAAATGATAAATCCCGTCCGAGAGGAATGGAAAGATATAAGAAGCTGGCAGAATCCTTAAATGTAAATGTGAATTATCTGCTGTCTGAGGATGACGCTTTCATCGCCGATGTAGAGGATAAATACGGACGCAGAGGGGCAAGACAGGCTCAGGAGTTGCTTGCAGAAGTTACCGGTCTGTTTGCCGGCGGCGAAATGGCTGACGAGGATATGCGTGAAATGGTTGACGCTATTCAGGAAGCATATCTTATTGCAAAGAAGAACAATAAAAAATACACCCCGAAGAAATACCGCAAAGACGAGTAATCCTCGAAGTGAACTAAGTCCAATATATGGGACACATAATAGTTTATAATTTATTATAGGGTAAATATCCGATATACTATAATATGGGAGGTGAGCCGGATTGGGGTATTACACTACGGCTGAGATTGTGAAAATCGTAAACAAGCTCATCGACCGCTGTGGCACTCGTGACCCATACAAGGTCGCAAAGGAGCTTGGTATCAATATAATCTACCGGAATTTTGACAAGCAGCGTGGAGCATACAAGGTTATTCTGAAGAACCGCTTTGTTTTTCTTAAAAACGGTATGCACCCGGTCGTGGAGCAGATAGTTCTATGGCACGAAATCGGACACGATGTTCTCCACAGGCAAGAAGCTGTTGCTGTCGGTGGCTTCAAAGAGTTCAACATCTTTGATATGAGAGAGAACCGTATGGAGTATGAAGCAAATATCTTCGCTTCTCAGGCTTCGCTCCCGGACGACACCATTTTGGAATACATTGAAAACGGCTATGACATTCAGCAGATTGCACGGGCAATGTGTTCCGACATAAACCTAATTGCTCTGAAAGTAGATACGCTGATTGCACAAGGCTATCAACTTCGCAAACAGGAACACCAAAACGATTTTCTTAAATACAGCAAAAAAATATAAGACCGTCAAGTCTCGAATGAGATCTGACGGTCTTTGCATTAGATAATATAGTTTTCTTCACCATCGATGTATCTTTCATAATCAATACGAAGCACATTCTCTTTGTTGCAGTGGTAACACATTCGCCCTGCCCATCCCAAGAAGCAAATTGTCCCATTTGGTTGCAAAGCCATAATATCGTCCACCTTTCGTTCAGTCGGCTTAACATTATCTCCATAAGTAATGCCTTCTCTTTCAGCATCACTCATAAAACGATACTGTATCGCTTTGTTTTTGAGAAGGATATATACCTTCTTCTCCGTGTTAATGAGTTTTTTGATTGTTCGCATAAAAAATGCTCCTTTCATTTATTACTAAAAAGAGCGTTAAAAAAACAATCCTATCGTCACGATAGGATTGCAAAAATCATCATTACCTATCGTTCAAGCATTAGCACCTTGCCGTTTGGTAGGTTGCTGTGTGGTCATAGGGCTTGTCCCTCACACACTCTTAATAGATACAAAAAATATTAAATTTACTAAATTATACACCAAACTTGAACTAAATTCAATTTTGAGAAATGTATGATGTAATCGGAAAGATTAGTTTTTATTATATCCAAATTGTTTTGTGCAAAGGGTATCTTTCCACCATTTTTCACGACTCAGTATGTAATTATCATCCATTCGTGCGTTATAGTTTTCTAATACTGAATACTGAAAATTTGCTTTTATATAATCAAACCCTTTGGTGTCAACAATATGTTTAAGTTCAACATTCCCACCGTGTCCATTGTCTATATAGTTAGTCCACCTTTGAAGCAACATTCCATACTGAGCAGTTGCCGAGCCAACATACATTTTTCCGTTGCTGGTATCAGTTATAAGATAAACTGCTTTTTGATTTCTTAAAGCATCAAGCCAACCGCTGCGTTTATTCCGAATAATCGTTTCCAGTTGTGAAAAACTCAATCTTATGTTCTCATAACCCGGAAATTCGTCACCATCATAAGCAGTTGAAAGAATTTCAATTACTTCCAGCTCCTCCATCATAGACTCATAGGTTCTTCCCATACCACGCTTCGTATTGTGATACTTCAATACTAATCTGCCGTAATACTTACGATATTCTTCAATTTCCTCAGCTTCAAAGCCGACATCATCAACGACATCAATCTCTTTTGTAATCCTCTTAATCGTTGTTAGCAACCATTTATCATCATAGAGGTAAAGCAGACAAATTGCAATCTGTCCCGTATGGAAATATCTTCTTTGATTGTGCCACAAAAACCACTCTATGTTAATTTTATCAGGGTCTCTTTTGTATTCCTCTAAAGGGTCTGTATTTCCATTGAAAACATTCAGCTTGAGTCTGGTTTTACCAATATCACAATCCGGTATCTTAAGTAAGTCGTTTATCAGAATCTTATCCATTTGCACACCTCTTTCTTCTGAATGTTCAAGCGATTGTAGCAATATATAAATTCTCTTTATCTACTAGTAACCGAACCGGTTTGTTGTATAGTTCATTTACTGTATCTATATTCTCGATAAACGGTCGTATAGCGTTACTTTGATGTTCAATTAAAGAACTCATTTGCTTTCTTACTTTACCGGCATTTATTTCGTCTAATTTGTCACCTGCCGCAATCAAAGCTTCATCGGCTTGTCCCTTGCTAATAACCGGGATTTTTTCGACAAGCTTGCCAACAGATGTACTTGCTTTTGCAATGCCTTTCAGCATTGATGACTGAACTGATGTTGATGAATAACTCTCAATTTCATCATAGCATTTTGTGTATAGTTCTCTATACTTCAAAGAATAAGTATCCAGTTTTGCAGAAATACCCGACAAATAATCTGCATCGTAATTTAGGTCAGTTTACAAGGAACTACACGCAGACCGTGAAACGGGCTGCTGACAA
>CALGRR010000047.1 GCA_937880805.1 uncultured Clostridia bacterium | reverse complement strand
TCAACCCCTTTTAGGGGTTAGTCAAACCACCGGTTCAACCGGTGGTTTGTGATTTAAATAAAAATTTCATCAAAGCTTACATCAAGGATTTCTTTTATAAGCTTGATTTCATCGGGGTAGATATGCCTCTGACCAACCTCGATTTTTGCCAGAGCACTTCGTGTTATATCGCAGCCGCACACCTGAAGCCTTGCGGAAAGCTGCTCCTGAGTCAGGTCTGCTTTTTCACGCAGACATCTTATCTGTTGCCCTAACCTTTTTTCATATTCATTATTCATAACAATGCCTTCTCTCTGCACTTATATAAGAGCAAAATATCCTTGACATTATTTTATGTTAATGATATAATCAAAATGCACTTATATAGGTGCAAAATTGCAAAATAAGAAAGGATTGAGTGAACAACAATGAAAATCAAAAAAATATTATCGGTAATTCTGGCTGTTGCGGCTGTTTTTTCTTGCTCGTTTTCTGCGTTTGCAAGCGGAATTGAGGCAGATTATGAAATCAAGGCGGGCGAAACAATAGAGGTTTCGGTGCCTTCGTTTGACGGAGAAACCTTTACATATGTGAAATTTGTTCCTGAAAAAAGCGGAGCTTATATGCTCAGTTCAGACAGCAAAAATTCAGACCCTGCCTGCGAGCTTCTTGATTCTGACGGAGAAATTCTTAATTATAACGATGACCTTTGCTTTGAAGAAAATTTTAATTTTGAGTTGATTTTCAGCTTTACAGCAGGCGAAACATATTGGTTCAGCCTTCACGAATTCGCAAGCGATGCTGATGCTTCGTGGAGCGTTACGCTCAAAGAGGCAACTCACACCGCAGTCGACGGCAGTGAGCACTCTGTTGAATACAAGGAGTGGAAAGATTCTGCCTGCAACGAAGCGGGATATACCGAAGGCTTATACTGCCCGATATGTGAAGAAACGGTTTACGGCTGCGAAGAAATTCCCGCAAGTCATACGGATTGGGATTTTGACGGTATTTGCGATGACTGTCTTACGGAATTCTGCTCCTGCATCTGTCACAGCAAAAAACCTGTTGTGCGTATGATATGGAACATTATCAGCTTTTTAAGAGCTGTTTTCGGCAATTTTCATATTTGTGAATGCATAATTGGTATGATTTAATTAAATTTTAATAATTACCGTGCAACAAAATGCATCATTTTTTACACTTATTTTACAAGAGGATAAAAATTATTCTCGCGGGGGACAGTTATCTGTCAAAAAAATAAAGTGGCAAAGGATGGTGCATTATGTTTTGCGAATACTACGGAATTAAATTAAGCGGAAATGAAAATTTTATTTGTTCAACCGGTGAAGAAATAAAAGAAGAATCGGAAAACAACGAGCTCTTTTATTATTCAGGCAGAAAAACAAAGAGGGTAAACAGCAATAAGCCTTTTATCAAAAGACTTATTGGCGGGCTGCTTGTTGCAACGGTGCTTTCTTACGGTGCATCGTTTGCATTTGATTTGATTACGGCGGCATTGTGATGAAGAAAAATTTTGTTTGGATTTTTCCGTTTGCTCTGTATCGAATTGATGCATTTGCGAATTATCTGACCGAAATGCGTCAAAAGGGATTGATGCTTGAAAAGGTGGGAGCATTTGGTGTTTTGCATTTCAAACGGGTTAAACCCAGAAATGATTTGCAATATGTTATTTTGACATCAAGATTCCCGATGCTGTGGTTCAGAATTAAAAATTGGGATACTGATTTTATGAAAAAGCAGGTATGCCAATTTGATAAAAGCTTCCATAAAGTATTGACAGTAAGTTCTTTTACGGAATTCAGGTATCATATATATTTTGCGGATGTTATACATAGTGAAAGCATTGAGAAACTCCAAAAGCAAAGAAAGAAACGTTTGGTCAGAGTAAATATATACCGAACAGTTTGCTATATTTTTATGTTTTTCATTTTTATGGGTATGCTTTGGGGAATCGTTGAAGCAATCAAGGGTAATTGGTTATGAGAAAAAAGCGATATATAATACTGCTGACTGTTGTTTTTGCGGAAATTATAATTATATCAGCACTCAACAAGATAAATGTAAAAGCCGATTCGTTTGTTGAAAACGCGGCAGGTCTTTTCTTATTTTTGTTACCGATTCAGATTTTATTCTTTTTGTTAAGTAAGGATAAAAACATTTCTGAAAGAAACAGAGTATTTGCCAAAGTAGGTTTTTGGTTTATTATTGTTTGTTATATAGCGGGTGCGATGGTTGCTGCTTTTTA
Organism: uncultured Clostridia bacterium; assembly: GCA_937880805.1. Taxonomy (GTDB): domain Bacteria; phylum Bacillota; class Clostridia; order Oscillospirales; family Acutalibacteraceae; genus CAG-177. Next base: position 12,688 of record CALGRR010000047.1, on the reverse strand, counting down.
AAAAACAGGAAAGGGGGATTAAACAATGTTTGCAGATATGATCTCGGAGGTAATGCTTCATTTTGAAATTTGGGTTCAATCCTTAAATATGATAATTTATATATTGACAGCTGCGGCACGAGGCGCATTGGAAATGATTTTTTAATAATTTAACAAGAAATGACAAAGCCGAACATACTTGATTATTATGATAGGAAAGATTGAAAATGTTGGAGATAATTCAGGAATTGTATCTGCTATTGGGTTACACTCTGGGGCCTGTACTGTGTACGATAGCGGGATGGCCACTGATGATTTACAAGATTCTTTTTCCTCACTGACTTCTGATTTTGAAACAACCGAACTATAATTGCTTCGTTTTTGTTTACGGTGCTTTGCTTCCCTTGAAGAAGATGCAATAGTGTAGGCACAGAGATCGTTCTCTACGCACTGCCGAAAATCAAAATAACGGAACGCTGAGGACAGCGTTCCCTACACAGTCTGAAATGCAAAATAACGTAGGGGCGTTCTTTGAACGCCCGGGATTTACCTGCGTTTTTAACGGGCGAACACAGTTCGCCCCTACGAATGTGAAACATTTCATATTTATACTTCATTATGAAATATTTTCATACGAAGTGTTTCATTTTAAACTCAATAATTACGCATTAAAAAAGCACCCGTGAGGGTGCTTTTCTTAATTTATTGTATACGAATCGATTTCTGCCTGGATTTCTTTGAGAAGAGCATTGACTGCCTGCTGCTTTGTTCCGCCGAGAGTGCAGCCTGCGGCACCCATATGTCCGCCGCCGCCGAGTCTTTTGCAGATGGCGGAAGCGTCTATATCTCCGTGAGTTCTGACCGAAGCCTTGAAGTTTCCGTCTTTGAGCTCACGCATTGTTACGCCAACGAGCACGCCCTCAATCTGCCTTGGCAGGTTGGAAAGGCGGTCAACCTCGCTTTCGTCTGAGCCGCTTTTTTTATACATATCCTGCGTTACGCAGATTACCGCACATTTATCGGAGCAATACATTCTCAGGCTGTCAAGAGCAAGCCTTTCAAGTGCAGCATAGGTTTTGGTTTTGGTTTCAAAGAAAACCTGAATTATATTGTAAGTATCGGCACCGAAAGAGGCGAGCTTTGAAGCAATCTCAAAGGTTCTTACGGTTGTGTTGGAAAAACGGAAACAGCCCGTGTCGGTTGAAACGCCCGTGAAAAGGCACGAAGCAATCTGAGGGGTGATTTCTGCTTCAAGGGTTTCGAGCAGCAGATAAATCATCTCTGCGGTTGAAGCGGAGTCTGCTTCAAGCCAGACCTTATCGGCATACATAATGTTGGAGCTGTGATGGTCGATGCAAAGGTTGATTTTTGAGCTGTAGATGCCCTCGAATTCTTTACCGAGGAGCTTTGTATCCGCAATATCGATAGCCGCAATCAGCTCCGGCTCAAATTCTTCGTTTGCAATTCCCTCAAACATAAAGCCGAAATCCTTCGGAATTGGGTCGCCGCATTTAACCTGAACGGATTTGCCCATTGCCTGCAACGCCGCCGCAAGTGCGGTTGCACTGCCGAGGGTATCGCCGTCGGGGTGAGCGTGACACAAAAGAAGGATTTTATTATTCTCTTTTAAGATTTTTGCTGTTTCCAAAAGGTCGATTCTCATTCAATTAACCCCTTATTCGGTAATGTCACCAAGCATTTTTGTTATGCTCATACCTTTTTCAATAGAATCATCGGCAACAAACTTAAGCTCGGGAGTTTTTCTCAGGTGAAGGCGTTTGCCAACCTCACGGCGGATATATCCCGTTGCACTTGTGAGCCCCTTAACCGCAAGCTTTGCGGTTTCAATGCCTTCCATTGCACTCACATAAACCTTTGCAAAGGAGGCGTCGGAGCTTACCTCAACATTAACAACCGTGAGCATACCCTGAATTCTCGGGTCCTTAAGTTCACGCATAATGGATGCGATTTCTCTTCTGATGTCTTCCGATACTCTGTCTATTCTGTATCCTGCCACGGTAAATCACCTCATCAGTCTTCTCTGTATTCCTCGGTAATGAAGAATTCAAAGATGTCGCCTTCCTTAATATCATTGAATTTGTTAAGACCGATACCGCAATCGTAGCCCGATGCAACTTCCTTAACGTCATCCTTGAAACGTTTGAGTGAAGCCATTTCGTCTTCTGCAACAACGATACCGTCACGAACAACTCTTACTTTAGCATTTCTCAATACCTTGCCGTTTATAACGTGGCAGCCTGCGATGTTGCCGACTGAAGAAATCTTAACAACCTGACGAACCTCTGCCTTACCGATGTCAACATCTCTGAACTTCGGTGCAAGCATACCCTTGATAGCTGCCTGAATTTCTTCAATGCAGTCATAGATAACTCTGTAGGTTCTGATTTCAACGCCGTCACGCTCTGCGTTTTCTGAAGCAACGTTATCGGGTCTTACGTTGAAGCCAACGATAATTGCGTTTGATGCGTTTGCAAGCATAACGTCGCTTTCGCTGATAGCACCAACGCCGCTGTGGATAACCTTAACACGAACTTCTTCATTTGAAAGTTTTGCAAGGCTCTGCTTAACTGCTTCTGCCGAGCCCTGAACGTCAGCCTTGATGATAACATTAAGGTCTTTGAGCTCGCCTTCCTTGATTGATGCAAAGAGATTATCAAGAGTAACCTTCTGGAATTCCTTGAACTGCTCTTCCTTTGCCTTGTTCTTTCTCTGCTCAACAAGCTCTCTTGCAAGACGCTCATCGTTAACTGCGTCAAAGCCGTCGCCTGCCTGGGGAACTTCTGCAAGACCCATAATTTCAACGGGAACTGAGGGGCCAGCCTCATTAACCTTTCTGCCCTTATCATCAACCATAACTCTTACACGGCCAACCGCTGTGCCTGCAACGATAATATCGCCCGAATGAAGAGTACCGTTCTGAACAAGAAGAGTTGAAACGGGGCCTCTGCCCTTATCAAGTCTTGCTTCAATAACAACACCCTTTGCGGAACGGTTGGGGTTAGCTTTGAGCTCCTGAACCTCTGCAACAAGAAGAACGGATTCAAGAAGGCTGTCGATACCCATTCTGGTGTGAGCCGAAACGGGCACGCAGATTGTGTCGCCGCCCCATTCTTCGGGAACGAGCTCGTGCTCTGTGAGCTGCTGAAGAATTCTGTCGGGGTTAGCGGTGGGTTTATCCATCTTGTTGATGGCAACTATTATCTGAACGCCTGCAGCCTTTGCGTGGTTGATAGCTTCAATGGTCTGGGGCATAATGCCGTCGTCAGCCGCAACAACAAGGATAGCAATATCCGTTGCCATTGCACCTCTCAAACGCATCGATGTGAAAGCTGCGTGGCCGGGAGTGTCAAGGAATGTAATCTTCTGACCGTTAAGGTCAACTCTGTAAGCACCGATATGCTGGGTGATACCGCCCGCCTCGGTGTTGGTAACGTGAGTGTTTCTGATAGCGTCAAGGAGTGAAGTTTTACCGTGGTCAACGTGACCCATAACAACAACAACGGGGTCTCTTGTTACAAGGTCTTTTTCGTCATCGATATGGTCATCAATGATTCTGTCTTCAATGGTGATAACAACTTCTTTTTCAACCTTTGCACCGAGCTCTTCGGCAACGATGGCGGCGGTGTCGTAATCAAGAACTTCGTTTACGGTTGCCATCTGACCGAGGGTAAAGAGCTTTTTGATAACCTCTGCGGCAGTCATTTTAAGCATTGCGGCAAGCTCACCAACGGTGATTTCCTCGGGAAGCTTCAGGAGCATCTGAGGCTTCTTTGCTCTCTCGGCAGCGATTCTCTTGAGTCTTTCGGCTTCGGTTTCACGCTTAGAGGTACGCATTCCGCCCTGCTTTCTGTATTGCTGGCTCTTCTGCTTGATTTTCTGCTTCTGGGTTGAATTTTCGTGCTGCTTTGTTTTATTTGTGGGAGCGATATTTTCATATCTCTCGTTATACTTTTCAAGGTCAACATTGCCTGCTCTTGTGTCAATGGTACGCATTTCGCCCTTTGTTCTTGACTGAAGAGGCTTGTTATCCTTTTCTTTTTTCTTTTCGTTAGTCTGCTGTGCAGGCTGCTTTGCGGGCATAGGAGGCAGCTTGCTGTTGCCGGGCTTAACGTTGCTCTTTTCGGGAGCAGGCTTCTGAGCCTTTTCTTCCTTCTTGAAGGGAGGCTTGCTTTCTGCTTCTTTCTTTGCCTCGGGCTTCTTTTCGGGCTTCTTTTCAGCCTTGGGCTCTTCCTTCTTTTCTTCGGCAGCGGGAGCAGCCTTGGGTGCCTCTGCTTCGGGTGCCTTTTCTTCTGCGGCAGGTGTTTCTGCCTTTTCTTTGGCTTCGGGCTTCACAAGATTGAAATATTCGTTAAGGTCTTCAACCTCGTGGTCCTTTGTGAATTTTTCAAATATAACATCAAGCTCATCTGCTTCAAGTGCGGTCATACTTTTTTTCTGACCCTCAAAGTATTCGCCCAACAAATCAAGAACAAGATTGCTCTTTATATCGAAGTCTTTGGCAACTTCGTGTACTCTGTATTTATTTATCATTAATTAACCTCCCCTGTATTCAGAAGCCCAAGCATTGTTTTTGCAAAGCCTTCGTCGTTGACTGTTACCACGGCGGATTTAAGCCCCGTGGCGTGACCTATTTCATCCATTGCGGAAAATAAAATTCTGACCGGAATATCTCTTCCGTCATAGCTTGCTTCACGCTCCATCTCATTTCTCAGTCTTTCGGAAGAATCGCTGCTGAGAAGGCAGAGCTTTGCACTTTTGCTTCTGAGCGAACCCACCGCTGCATCGTGACCGCAGCTGAGCTTACCTGCCCTTCGGCACATACCGAGAAGAGAGAGCAATTTAGGATTATCCGTCATTTTTCAGCTCTTCCTCCATTTTATCGTAAACTCCGTCGGGTATAACGCATGAGAATGCATTTTCAAATCTTTTTGCTTTTCTTGCTTTTTTAAGGCATTCAAGGCTGCGGCAGACATACGCTCCTCTGCCGGGCTTTTTGCCCGTTAAATCCAGCGAAACTTCGCCTTCGGGGCTTCTCACAACTCTTACAAGCTCTTTCTTGGGCTTCATTTCGTTGCAGCCCGTGCATTTTCTCATCGGAATACGGCGGGTAGGCATTGGTTCAACTCCTTAAGTATAGTTTTAAAAATTATTCTACATCAAAATTGATAACAGGCTCTTCGTTTTCGGGATTAATATCAATTTTCCAGCCCGTGAGCTTTGCGGCAAGGCGGGCATTCTGACCCTTGTTGCCGATAGCAAGTGAAAGCTGGCTGTTGGGAACAACAACCTTGCAGGTCTTTTCTTCCTCGCTGATTACCGTTACCGAAATAACATCTGCGGGAGCAAGGGATGCTGCAACAAATTCGGCGGGGTTTTCGCTGTAGCGGACAACATCGAGCTTTTCGCCGCCGAGCTGGTCAACAATCTTGTTGACTCTTGCACCGCGCTGACCGATGCAAGCACCAACGGGGTCAACGTTTTCGTCTGCACTGTAAACGGCAATCTTGCTTCTGGAGCCTGCTTCACGGGATACGGATTTGATTTCAACCGTGCCGTCGAAGATTTCGGGAACTTCGCTTTCAAGCAAGCGTCTTACAAGACCGGGATGTGTTCTTGAAATTGTTGCTCTGGGTCCCTTAACGGCATCCTTGACATCTGCGATATAAACCTTAACAAGGTCGCCTTCTGTGAGATTATCCGTGGGAAGCTGCTCTGAACGCAGAAGCTTGCCGGTAATCTTGCCGATTTCAACGATTGCATCAAGAGTCTGGGGGTCAATCTTTGAAACCTTGGCGGTAACAATTTCCTGATTCTTATTGTGGAATTCTTCTCTCATCTGACCGTGCTCGGCTTCTCTGATTGCCTGGCGGAGAATGTGCTTTCCTTTTTCTGCGGCAATACGGCTTACTTCCTTTGTTTCAAGCTCAATCTCAATAATATCGCCGGGAAGAGCGTTCTTCTTGAAACGCTGTGCCTGCTCGGGGAGCAAATCCTCATCGGGGTCAACAATTTCCGAAACAACGTTTTTGCGAACAAAAACTCTCATATCCTTTTCTGCGGGGTCGATTTCACAGAAAACGATGTCTTTGTTATTATAATCTCTTTTAACTGCTGTTACGATTGCTCTCTGAATTCCTTCAAAAAGCAGCTCTTCTGAAATACCTTTTTCTTTTCCGAGAAGCTTTACGGCTTCAAAAAACTCTGCATTGTTCATTTTTCTGACCAGACCTTTCTGTATATAGAATATAATTATAAACCAAAATTAAAAACTGAAATCATCAAGCTTAACATAGCTTGTTTCCTTGCGGTCAATGCACATTGCACTGCCGTCTTCAAGGCGAAGGGTGAACTGCTTGCCGTCGGAGCTTTCAAGAATGCCCGAAAACTCACGCTTGCCTTCAAGTGCTCTGATAAGCTTAACCTTTATTTTTTCGCCGAGACAAGCTTCAAAATGAGCATCTCTTGTGAGGTCTCTTTCAACTCCGGGGGAGGAAACCTCAAGGCAGTAGCTCTGCTCAATGGGGTCTGCTTCATCAAGAGGCTTATCGATTGCACGGCTCATATTTTCGCAGTCTTCGATTGATATACCGCCGTCTTTATCGATGAATATACGCAGAAACCAATCTGCACCTTCTTTAACAAAACGAATATCCCAGATGCTGAGCCCGAGCTCTTTTGCGATAGGCTCTGCAATTTCCCAAACGGCGGCAACGGTGTTTCCGCCCTTTCCTTTTGCCATAATCAAATCTCCTTTATTCTTAATAAGAATAATGTTTTTTACATAAACAAAAGAGCGGGTCGCCCCACTCTCATACATTACACATAATCCTACTGTAGTGTAGTTTAACACAAAGCTTTTAAAATATCAAGTGTTTTTATAAAAATAATATTGATATAATATAAAAAAAGGTGTAAAATAGCTTTATTTAATAGCAAACAGAAGGTATTTATATGATAATTGATTTTCACACGCACTGTTTTCCCGATAAAATTGCCGAAAAAGCAATGGAGCAGCTTCGCCTGCGTTCGGGAATTCTTGAGCCTTTTCATAACGGTACGGCAAAGGGGCTTGCTTCGCTTCAGAAGAGAAGCGGCGTTGATTATTCTGTTGTGCTCAACATCGCAACAAATGCTCATCAGCAGACCAATGTAAATAACTTTGCAATTTCACTTAAAGATGCAGAGGGGATTATACCCTTCGGCAGCGTTCATCACGAAAGCCCCGATGCTCTTTCGGAGCTTGAAAGACTTGCCGAAAACGGAATAAAGGGAGTTAAGCTTCATCCCGATTATCAGGAATTCTACTGCGATGACGATAGAATGCTTCCCATTTATGAAAAAATCGGTGAGCTCGGTCTCATAACCGTTTTTCATTGCGGATTGGATATGGGCTACCCCAGACCTATGCATTGCGACCCCAAAAGGCTTGCAAGCGTTTTGCCCTCGTTCAAGGGTGCACCCGTTGTTGCCGCACATTTCGGCGGGCTTATCGGTTGGGACGATACCGAAGAATATCTTGTTGGCAAGGATGTTTATCTTGATACGGCATACAGCTACGGCGTTTTGCCGCCCAAAATAGCCGTGCCCATAATCAAGGCTCACGGTGCGGATAGAATTCTTATGGGCAGTGATGCCCCCTGGAGCAATCCTGCTCATTATGTTGAATTTGTTAATGTGCTCGATATAACGGAAAAAGAAAAACGAGCAATCCTCGGCGGCAACGCACAAAGACTGCTCGGTCTGTAATCAGTTTTTCAGTTCATCAAGCGTAAGCTCAAAGGCAGGAAGAAATTCTTCAATGAAAACCTTTGCCTCGGGCATATCAAGCTTTTCAATGCTTTCTTTTATTCCTTCCCCCGCTTTGACAAATTCGCTGTTGCCCGCCTTTCTTTCTTCAAGGCATTTGATAAGAGCACTGATTTTATCGGCGGCTTTGACAAGCTTCCAGAGCTCGTCATCCTCTTCACGGGGAATAAGCAGGGGAGCAAATTCACTTCGGAAATCCTCGGGAAGCATCGCAACAAGGCTTTTGCAGGCGTTTTCTTCAACGGTTTTATATGCGTTGCGAACCTCTTCGCTGTAATACTTTACGGGAGTTGGCATATCGCCCGTAAGTGTTTCAGGTGCGTCGTGAAAAAGACCCATCAGTGCAGCTCTTTCACCGTTGATATCTGAGCCGAAGCGTTTGTTTTTTATAACTGCAAGAGCGTGTGCTATAACCGCAACCTCAAAGCTGTGTTCGCTTAAATTTTCACTGTGCTCATTTCTCATAAGAGCCCAGCGGTTAATATATTTCATTCTTGAAACCATTGCAAAAAATCCGTTTTCCATAACTACCTCCGATTGTGAAACGGATTGCATCCGTTTGTGATATACACCTTTCGGTGTGTGATATATTGCGAAGCAATGTGATATTTGCCTTTGGCAAGTGATATACGCTTCGCGTGTTTCGGATAGGCTCCGCCTATGACCGATTTTATAATATCATAAACCTGATTTTTTTTCAATCTGTAAATCACTTATTCACTATTACTTCTTACTTATTACCTCAAAGAAAGGGGGGATAACCTTGAAAATCTGCAAATACTGCTTTGCCGAAATTGCTTCGGATTCCGATTTCTGTCCCGAGTGCGGATTCAGCGGAACTCTTAAAAAATATAAGAATATGCTTGAAATAGGCTCGGAGCTTAAAAACCGATATGTTATCGGCGGAGTTTTTTCGCAGGGCGGCGGTTTTATTTCATATTATGCTGTGGATACGAAAAGCAAAAAGAATGTGAGAATAACCGAATTTCTGCCTTCAAAGCTTGTTTACCGTTCGGGAACAAAGCTTGCCTGCAGAACGCAGGAGGATAAAGAAAAGTTTGAGGCGGCAGTTCTGAAGCTGGCTTCGGTGTTTGAAAAAATGAAAAAAGCTGCAGAGGAAACAATATTCGATGTTTCGGATTGCTTCAGAGAAAACGCAACCTTTTATTATGTTATCCCCGGCGATAAACGCCGCCCGCTTTCTGCGTGGCTCGGAAACGGAAGAAGAATTGCGGTTGATAAAATTATAAATACACTTGAACCGCTTACCGAATGCCTGAGTGCTCTGCACAAGGAACATCTTATTCACGGCAATGTAAACCCCTATAATGTTCTTTGCGATGATAACGGAAAGGTTGTTGCTTTAACTGGATATTCATATCCGCCGAAGTTTAATTCCTCGCCGTTTGATGCTCCCGAAAAAAAGCACGGAACAACGGAATGCGGTGCGTGGAGCGATGTTTATTCTCTCGGTGCCGTGATTTATGTTGCGGCAACGGGTCTGCTTCCGCCCGATGCCGATGAGCGTGCGGCGGGAAAAGCTCTTCGCTTCCCCGAAAGCTTTGATGCGGGTGAGAGAAGAAAAATAGAAAAGGCAATGAATCTGAAAGCATCTGAAAGATATAATAATACAGATGATTTTATTGCGGATTTAAAAGAAAAAAAGCCTTTGGCGGCTAAGAAAAAGAAATCCGATACACCGAGAAAAATTGTTATGATTCTTGCAATAATATGTTTTGTTGTGAGTGTCGGAGTTCTGATTAATTATTATTTTATTGAGCCCTACAAAGCATCAAAGCAAAACGATAAGCTTGCCTCGCTTGTTGAAACAACGGCGGTGCCTGAGGTTAATCCGTGGGATGCAATCAGAGAAAAATATCCCGAGATTATCTTTCCGCAGAATATGAATCCTTCATTCGCTGATATATATGCGGAAAACACCGATTTTGCTGGCTGGCTTTCAATGCCCGAAATGAATATCAACACCGCCATAGTGCAGGCGGAGGATAACGATAAATATTTACGCCGTGATTTTTACGGCAACTCAACCTCATACGGTGCACCGTTTTTTGACTACAGAAATTCGATGACTTCTCTTGACAGAAACACGATAATCTACGGTCATAATATGAGGCACGACGATAAAATTTTCGGCACTCTGGAGCAATACAGAGAATCCGAAACATTCAAAAAAGCCCCGCTTATCAGGTTAAACACATTATATAAAGATTACACCTTCAAAATATATGCCGTGTTTATTTCAAACAGCAAAAAAGAGGATGATAACGGATATGTTTTCAATTATATTTTCAACGAAGCAACCAACGCAAGATTCAAGGAATATATAGAAGAAATCGATAAACGCAAGCTTTACACAACGGGCGTTGATATAAACGAAAACGATAAAATACTTACCCTTTCCACCTGCTGCTATGATTTTGAAGATGCCCGCCTTGTTATAGTTGGCAGGCTTCTGCGTGACGGTGAAACGGAGCAGGTAAACACCTCGCTTGTTACCGTTAACGAAAGCCCCAGATTCCCGCAGGCATATTACGATGCAAAGCGTATGGATAATCCGTATGCCAACGACCCGAATACTTTTAATTAAAAGGAGAAAATATGAAATATCTTATTGTTGTTGATATGCAGAACGATTTTATCGACGGTGCTCTGGGCACAAAGGAGGCCGTTGCAATCGTGCCTGCCGTAAAGGAAAAAATCAAAAACTTTGACGGCAAAATTATTTTCACAAGAGATACCCACGAGGCGGATTATCTTTCAACTCAGGAGGGAAAGAATCTTCCCGTTGAGCATTGCGTAAGAGGCACCGGGGGCTGGCAGATAAACGCAGAGCTTGAAGAGTTGCGAAAGAATGAGGCGATTGACAAGCCCTCGTTCGGAAGTGTTGAGCTTGCACAAATTCTTAAAGCAGAAAACGAAAAAGAAAAGATTGAGAGCATAGAGCTTGTCGGTCTTTGCACGGATATTTGCGTTATCTCAAACGCAATGCTTATCAAGGCGTTTTTGCCCGAAATTCCCGTTGAGGTTGATGCATCGTGCTGTGCGGGCGTAACACCCGAAAGCCATCAAAGAGCCCTTGAGGCAATGGCGGTTTGCCAGATAAAAATAGCGAACAGATGAATTCAGCGATAAAAAGCTTTAAATTGCTAAAGTTTTTTTGAGAAAAAGTATTGACAAACGGTTTTTTTGGTGCTATTCTTTATGCATCAACAAAAAGAGGTTATTCCAAATGAAGAAAAATGTTTTTTCAGCAGCATATTTTTACTTTTACTTTATCAAGTAATTTGATAGGGTTTGGTAAGTTTTGCTGAAAATCGTTAATTGAGGTTGTTTATACCCCGCAGTGAAATTTACACTGCGGGGTTTATTTTTTAACGGATTGCATCCGTTAATGAAATACACTTTCGTGTATGAAATATTGTGAAGCAATATGAAATTTTCGTTGATGCTCAAATGAAATATGCCGAGGGCATATTAAGGATAGGCTCCGCCTATGACCGATTATAATTCGTAGGGGCGGCCATTGGCCGTCAGAAAGACCATATTTGGAGGTATGTAAAAATGGTTGTAACAGTTAAAAAAGGAACAGATGAAGCCCAGATACAGAATCTTATTGAATGGCTGCAGAGCCTCGGACTTGTAATCCACCGCAGTAACGGCGAATATGAATCGGTGCTTGGCCTTGTAGGCGATACAAGCCATGTTGATACCGACCTTATCAGCGGTCTTAATATAGTAAGCAATGTAACAAGAATAAGCGAGCCTTATAAGAAGGCAAACAGAAAATTCCATCCCGACGATACCGTCATAGATGTTGGCGGCGTAAAAATCGGCGGCGGCAATTTTCAGTTTATCGCAGGCCCCTGCTCAATCGAATCGCCCGAGCAAATCCGTGAAATTGCAAGCGATGTCAAGGCGGCGGGTGCAAATCTTATCCGAGGCGGAGCGTTCAAGCCCAGAACATCACCCTATGCCTTCCAGGGTATGAGGGGAGAGGGCCTTGCTCTTCTTGAAGAGGCAAAAAAAGCAACGGGTGCACCCATTGTTACCGAGATTATGGATCTTTCGCATCTGCCCTTATTTGAAAATGTTGATGTTATTCAGGTTGGTGCAAGAAATATGCAGAATTTCGAGCTTCTTAAGGAGCTCGGAAAAACCGATAAGCCCATTCTTCTCAAAAGAGGACTTGCCGCAACAATGGAAGAGCTTCTTATGAGTGCCGAGTATATTATGGCGGGCGGCAATTCAAAGGTTATGCTTTGTGAAAGAGGCATACGCACCTTTGAGCATTACACAAGAAATACTATGGATATTTCGGCAATCGCTCTTCTCAAAGAAAAAACGCATCTTCCCATTATAGCAGACCCCAGCCATGCGGCGGGTATGGCAAGAATGGTTCGTCCGCTTGCTCTTGCTGCGGTTGCGGCAGGTGCAGACGGTCTTATGATTGAGGTTCACAATAACCCCTCAAAGGCACTTTGTGACGGACCGCAGTCACTTCGCCCCGAGGAATTTGCAAAGGTAGTTAAAGAAGCACTTGCAATAAGAGAAATAATGACAAAATGGTGATATAATTATGATTATCGGTGTAGCAGGATTAGGCTTGATCGGAGGCTCGCTCGCAAGAGCACTTTCCGAAAGCGGAAAGCACGAGGTTATGGGGTTTGATATAAACAAATCATCCGTTCTTGCCGCAAAGCTCGTAGGAGCAATTAAAGAAGAATTAACTGATGACAATATTGAAAAATGTGATATAATAATAGTTGCACTTTATCCTCACGATACGGTTGAGTTCGTTGAACGGAACGCAAAAAGAATAAAAGATCGGAAGAGCGTAGTGTAGGGAAAGAGTGTAGATCTC
>CALGRR010000046.1 GCA_937880805.1 uncultured Clostridia bacterium | reverse complement strand
CTGAAGAAGAGGAAGAAAAGAAAAATCCTCTTTGGTGGCTGTTTATGCTCATCGGCGCAATCATCGGCGGTGCTCTCGGCTTCGGAATACCTTATGCAATCCGTTCAAGCAAACAACGCAAAGAGGATGAAAAGAGGCTGTGACAGGTTCTTAAAAAGCTTTTGACAAATTATTGTTATGTTGATAAAATTAAATTATAATCAGCTGCAAAATACAAAAGGAGAATTGCCATGCCGATATTTACAATAACTTTTTGTGCGTTGATTTTTATAATCTTCATACTTGATAACTTTATCGTAATCCCCAAAACAGCGACGGTAACCCTTAAAGAAAAACTGTGGGCGGGACACAACAAAGGCTACATAAACCACGCTCTGCATCTGTCCGAAAAGAAAATCAAAAAGGGACAAATATGGCGTCTGGTATCGTCATCGCTTCTCCATATCGGAACGTGGCACATTATTTCAAACATAACCGCAACCCTCATTGTCGGATATGCCGTTGAATCTCAGCTCGGCTCGTTTAAAACCGCACTCTGTTTTATCGGTTCTGCGTTCATATCGGGTCTGTATATGGCGTTTGTGTATAAGCTACACGAGGGCGAAGGTGCATCAACGGGAATCTACGGTCTGATTGCAGTATTTGTTATGCTTGCCGTCAAAAACGGAACGGTTTTCTTTTCTCCCGTACCGACAATAGCATTGATAGTTTTGGCTATCTACACAGTCGGCGGAATGTTTATGGGCAAAGCAACCGCTTGGGAGCATATTTCAGGGTTTGTTGGCGGTCTGCTGATGGGATTTATTTTGATATAAAAGGATATTTTCTATGAATACAGATTCAATTAAATCGGTTGTTGAAAAGCAAATGAACACAACGGTCAGCAAAATCCGTGCTGTCGGCAAGGGTGCAAGCGGAAGCGTTTATCTTGTAAAAATCACAACTAAGCCTTATGAAATTGCAGTTAAAACGAGCAAATTCTATGATGCAATTCGCAAGGAGAAGGATATGCTTGATTTTCTCTCTCCCAAGGTTTCATATAAGGTTCCCAAAACATATTTCCTGCACCGTGAAAACGACACCGTTTATCTCGGTATGGATTACATAAAAGGAATGAGTGGAAAGAGCAAATATCTTGCGTTTATTCCGTCACGGAAACGGCTCAGAAACAGCATTATAGATGCGCTTATGAACGCACAAAGCGTGCACAACGACAAGTTCGGCAAATATGATAATCCCGTTTATGACACTTGGGCGGAGTATTACAAGGATTATTTCGTTGACATTTACGCCTTTACAAAAGCGAAGTTTGAGAAAACCGAGATTGAACCCGAGATTATGCAAGCGGTTGAGCTTATCAGTAAGCATTTTGATGAAATATTCAGCGTTACAAACAACACCGCCTGCCTTTGTCACGGGGATTTCTGGATGCCGAATCTGATAATCAATTTTTGGAAATCCGAGCTTGCAGGTGCAGTTGACCCGTTTGATATGCTGTGGGCAGAACCCGAATATGAGATATTCTGCCTGACACTCGGTTTCGGTGAAAAGCTGAAGCTCTATGATGAATATAAAAAGAGAAATCCAACCTCAAAATACTGCGATTTAAAGGTTGAACTTTATGCTCTGTGCAACGAGCTGAATTGGTATATTCTCTTGGGTGAAATGGGACACGATTATCTGATGTTCCGTGCAAAAAGATTGATAAAGAAAATGAAAGAAATGGGATTGAGTTTATAACACGGGAGTGACTATTAGTAAAATCTTTATAATTAGTTGATTTAAAAAAGTCGAATCCATACAAGAAGATTTTCATCAACTTGTATGGATTTTGTCATTGCGATAATTTTTATTTCTTTACAACCGGCACCCATATTTCACTACGGTATTCGGGGCTACTCATATTTCCTTCGGTATAAGCTTCAATATCCATTTCATAGGTAGGCTCATAACCTTATGTCGAGAAGAATTCTGAAACAATTTTGTGCCACATATCCTGCATTGCATTCGGCATAGCACCCTTACATTCAAACACAACCCATGTTCTTGCAGGAATAGTGTTTTTTCTGAAACCTTCGGGAATTGCTGTGTTACTATCGCACTTCGCTGCAATCGAATAATCAAATGTCTTTGCATCTTCAGAAAGATTTCCGTAGCACACTCCGAAAATAAACGTTCTGTCTGTTGTTAATTCTGTCAGCATTTTTACTGTTCCATCTTTATGTGAACGAGTCCAGAAATCAGGAATACTCTTGGCATTTTCTGAATTATCAACAGTATGTGTTTCCACTTTTTCGATAATGTCAAATGCATCTTTTTCAATAATCTTGTAGTTCATTATATTGCCTCCGCTTAATGTAATTTTCACAGAAAGGCGAGAAAAAGATTTGAGTTTTGATCCATCTTTTTTGGCTTCGGATGGTGTTATACCGTGAAATTTTGTAAACGCTCTTGTAAAGCTTTCGGGACTTTCATAACCGTATTTCAATGCTATATCAATTACTTTTGTATCAGTAGCACACAACTCATTGCCGGCAAGTGTAAGACGTCTGCTTCTTATGTAATCACCAAGAGTAATTCCGCATAGTATACTGAAAATCCTTTGGAAATAAAAGCTAGAACAAGCCGCTTCTTTTGAAACCAAATCAAAGTCTATTTCATCGGTAAGGCGTTCTTCAACATAATTTATTGCATTCTGTATACCTGTAACCCAATCCAAATTGCTCACCCCTTTGTGTGATTTCATTATAAAGATGACGACACAAAAATTCCTGACATTTTATGTTCACTGGTGTATGGATGTATTTTAGCACACACTACTGTTTCTGACAAGCGATACAAGTTTTTAAAAAGCCTCTTGACAAACAAATGTTCCGTGTGGTATAGTAAGTTAAATTTAAAATTGACAATTGAATAACGATGTGATTGATTGCGGATATGAGTCCGCCTAAAGCCGGCGATATGCTAAGAGAAAATTATCGCACTCCTCACCTTTGTTGATACTGTACGTGGCGAATGCCTCCGGTGATGTGAGATTAGAAAACAGTATGCCTTTGAGATTTTAAATTTCAAAGCCGTTACATAAGACATCATTTGTAAAAGCGAGAGCAATGCTCCCGCCGGTTGATGCTGTCTGTGTGACGGCTTTTTTGTTTTGCTTAAATTTATTTCAGAACTGTAAAAAATGCAGAAACCAAATTGGAGTGTGTTTGATTTATAGATGCATCGTTTCAAAAATTCCTGTCGGATGAAACTTTCTTTTTACAGTTGTTTACCTACGAATAATCTTTCAAAAAGCCGCCTTTTGAAAAAATAATTTTAGGAAAGGAGGTTTATGTTTTGAAAACAGGTTTGAAGAAATCTCAAAAGACAACCGAGATATTTTTTGACGAAGCAAGTCCGACTATCACGGTTACAACTTACAACACGGATTTGAAAAACCGTCTATCGGCATATTTATAAAGACATCCGGACTTGTGTAAGCTGGTTGACGATTCGGAAGACGGAAGACTGATGTTTGAGATTGAGAAAGGAAGATTTTGTTTCAGACTCACAGAGCCGTACAGCAAAGAGCGACGATATGCTGCAAGTGAGTTTGCGAAGAAACAAAAGCATACGTTGCGAAACCGCAACAGTAAAAATTAAATGGCATCTGTCTTAACGAGCAATGGATTTGTCCCGTCAAATCCGCTTGCCAAGACTTTTTGATGCGGTGTCATCAGTCTTAGCAAGCACTGAATCTGTACGGACAAATTCGCTTGTCAGGGAGAGTTCCCTGAAACCCTTAAAGTAAAATTAAAACAAAGAAAGGATTATTTTTATGAAAGTATTTGAAACTAAAGTAACAATGGATAATGTAAAAATTAATTTGATTAAACCGATGACCAACTCTCCGTTCACTGTCAAGGAAGATGAAGATATGCAGAAGGTTCGTGAGAGCATCAGTCAGTTCGGTTTACTCAGTCCGATTGTCATAAGGCAACTGCCCGACACAAACGAATATAAGTTTGTCTGCGGCAACCGCCGTTTGCAAATTCTCAACGAGCTTGGTTATGAAACTGCACCCGTTCTCATCAACAACTTATCTGATGATGAAGCGTTGGTTGCGGTGATTGACTCTAACCTTTGCAACCGTGAACAAATTCTGCCGAGTGAAAAAGGCATTGCTTACAAATTGAAACTTGATGCTATGAAGCGACAAGGTTACCGAACTGATTTAGATGAGCCAACTTCTGCAACAGTGTTGCAGAAGTTAAAGGGTGAAACGTCAATTCAAAAGTTATCCGAGCAAAGCGGTGACAGTCGAGAAACAATCCGCCACTATATTCGTCTGACATAAGGTAAATCTTTTATCTCCGGCAAGGTTTACTGTGGGCACTGCGGCTCAAGGCTGAATCTTACAACAAGCGGAAGATACCGTAAAAGAAAAGACGGAACTGTTGATACAACAAAACGCATCAGATATGCCTGCTACGGAAAAAGCAGAAAGCAAACTAAATGTGACGGTCAATCGGGTTATACTCTGCACATTCTTGATGATTTGATTGATGATATTGTCCGTGACATTTTCAGTAAAATGAAAGGTGTTTCAAAAAGTGATGTAATCAAGCTTCGTTATGCCGATGAGCTTGAAGTGAGAAAAGCAAGACTCAATATGCTGAAAGCGGATTACGGTAAAGAGTTTGAAAATCTCACCATACTGAAATCTGAGGTTATAAAAGCAATCAAGGGTGAGAGTTCTTTTTCGGCTGATACTCTTTCAGAGCTGATTACAGAATCAGAGAAAGAGTGCAATCGACTGTTTGGCTTATGCGCTAATGCAGAAAAAGATGTAGCTGACGGTGAGAGTGTGCTCAAAAGTTTATCTGACAGCTTTGATGAACTGATTTCGTGGGCAGAGCTTTATGATGAAGCAAGCTTTGAAAAGAAGAAAATGATAGTTAACTGTCTGATTAAACGGGTTGAAGTTTTCAGAGGTTACAAGCTTAAAGTTGAGTTTAATGTTGACTTTGAGCAGTTTATGGTAGGTTTGGATAAGGTGGCATAAAAAGTAAAGGCAGAGAGCTAAAAACTCTCTGCCAATTTTTTATTTTAGGACTATATATGTTGTAGGTAAAATACTATTGCCGTTATATGGAAACAAAACCTTATTTTCTGCAAGAGTACCAACAGGCACAGAAATTGCATCCTCAAAAATTCTGAAGTATGCCATCTGATATGCCTGTGATTTCAAATGAACAGGTATATAATTCTTAATTATCTTTGTTGCCTCATTCATTATTACATTAGCATTTTGCTCAACAATTTCAACTTCAGAATTGAACTGACTCATAAATTGTTCGAATTCCTCTTTTGTGAACACAGGAACATTGACCATGAGCTTACCATTTTCATTTAATACATAACCTTTTTTAACAAGTTCAGCAACGACAATCTTTTCAAATTCATTATCAAAATCTTTTTTGCCTTTTGCGATATCGAGAAATACATTTGTCAAACTTTTTGAGGAGTAAAAGCTGTGATGCAACATATCACCATTAACGCTAAAATCAAAAAACTGCACTCTGTCACCGTTTTCGTTTTCTGTATTTGATACACCAAATTCAAAACCTTTGGTTCTCATTGAATCTACTGATTTTTCAACCGCCCAAACAATACAGTTTTCACCAAATTTGTTTTCGGGAAGTTCTATATTGACTTTTGACTGTAAGTTTTCAAAAATTGCTTTGTAAAGGATACAACACACAGTAAGCCATGCTTCAGAATTTGAGAGATTTCTGTTGGTTATAATTTCAGAAAGCGTATCTGAAATATTGTTTCTGAATACCCGTGTCTTGTTAGCAACCTCAACAGCACATTCTGCAGTAAAAATTACAATGTTGGTGTAATATTTTCTACCATCAAGTCCGAGTGCCTCACACTCTACCAACTGTTTGAGATTGTCCTCAATATACGGCAATGCAATACCTAACTCAAGACTTATTTCCTCTGCTGTCAGTTTGTCATTGTAGCACGCAAAAAGAATATTCTGACTGATTTTGTTTTCATAAACAGTGTTATAGGTGTTTTTTCCGTTGCCCCAATAAAGAATTGATAATTCTTTCGGATTATAACTCTGTTGACCATAATTTCGTTCCATACTCATACCTTCTTTCAAGATTTGTCTTGATTTGAAAAGCAGGTATTTAACCATGCTTTCACTGATTGAGAGGTGCTTGGATATTTCCGAACAAGATTTGTTTTCAATGTAATACAAAATAACAGCTTTTCGGTGCTTTTCAGAGAGCAATGTCAACTCACGACGCAATATATATAATTCTGAATTATCATCGTCAAAAGTTTCTGCTACATTAATCAGATTATCGGTTAATTCGCACTCTTTATTCTTTGTTTTTTTCTTGCACCATTGTTTATACACATTACCTGCAATCGCCCACATAAATCCATAAAAAGCGGCTGCGTTGCGGATGTTATCAGCAGATTTATAAATCTCTAATATAATATCCTGTGCTAAATCTTCTGCCTCAAAATGGTTTGAAGTTCGAGCAATACAATATGATAATATAGTTTTTGCTATGTCTGTTATTTTTGTATCAAGTTCGTGTTTATCCATTTTTACACCTCCTTTGATTTTTGATTCACCGGTGATTTCACTTGTATAGTGGAACATAATTGCTTTTGGTTAAAGTTTGGTTGAAAAAATTTTTAAATCTTAAAAAATTATATCATAAATGTTGAAAGAATAAAATAATTGTTATTGCCCACTGCGAAGGAACATATGTGATGGCATAAAAAATAGCCACTCTCCAAAGAAAGTGGACAAAAAAATAATTACTCAGTATGCTGTGGTGGAGACGGAGAGGATCGAACTCTTGACCTCTTGAATGCCATTCAAGCGCTCTCCCAGCTGAGCTACGCCCCCATAAAAGGGCACACTGAGTAATTTATTTATTAAGTTTTCTGTGGGGTGCGTTTCTGAGTGCTTTGGGCTCCCAAGTGAGCTACACCCCCATGTTTGAGGACACTAAGTAATTGATTTTTATTAAATTTTCGTAGGGTGTGTTTCTGAGTGCCTTGGGCTCCCAGCTGAGCTACGCCCCCAGATGTCTGCTCGAATATATTAACACACTTTATTTGAAAAATCAATACCCAATTTAAAAAAAGAAAAGATGCAGCCGTAACTGCATCTTTTTTTGGATTAAAGAAGTGCGGGGATGTTAGCGATAAAATCTTTAACGATGCCAACAATGCCTGCTGCTTCGCCTTCGCCAAGCGAGCCGAGAAGGTTCTTAACGCCTTCAAGAATTTCAGTTAAGCCTTCACCTGAAAGACCGCCGATGAAATCTTTAACGATGCCTACAATTCCTGCTGCCTCGCCTTCATTAAGAAAACCGAGAAGGTTCTTAACAAAATCAAGAATAACTGTTACAAATTCCATTATCTTTTATCCTCCTATGTTTATTACAGTTTAACTGCTAACAAAATATTAACATATTAATACTCTTTTGTCACTATACAAACAAGTCTTATTGCCCAAAAATAAACAAAAACCC
Source organism: uncultured Clostridia bacterium (assembly GCA_937880805.1). GTDB lineage: Bacteria > Bacillota > Clostridia > Oscillospirales > Acutalibacteraceae > CAG-177. The sequence continues at coordinate 5,031 of CALGRR010000046.1, read as the reverse complement.
ATAAATATATTCAATATATTCTTTCGTTGACAAGGAATAATGCTTGTGCTATACTTCTTCAAGAGGTGGTATATTATGAATAAATCTTTTAATAAAATAATCTCTAAGGTTCTTGTTCCCGTGTATTTCAACAAGTATCTTCCGTTTGTTCATATTGCAAAGCATTTCAATAAGCCTTCGCAGGTTATATCCGTAAAAGCGAATAATGTTGCAACTGAAAACGATCCCGTTTTTCTCACAGCACACAGAGGCGTAACCTCTGTTGCTCCCGAAAACAGCCTTCCTGCCTATAAAGAGGCTGTCAGACTCGGTTATTATTCAGCAGAATGCGATATAAGATTAACAAAGGATAACAAGTGGGTGCTTGTTCACAACGATGATATTGACAAACGCTTTTGCGAAAACGGGTTGGTTAAAGATCTCACATTTGATGAAATCCGTTCATACACATATAAAAACGGCTCGAATTTCTGGAAATTAAGAGATGTTAAGGTTCCTACGCTTGATGAATTCCTTGATGTTTTTGTGGGAAGCAACACAAGACCTCAGATAGAAATCAAGGCTGATACATACGATTTATTATATACCGTTATCGATGCCGTTGTTGCAAAAGGACTTGAAAAAAGTGCAATAATAATTTCGTTTGACCTTGAACAGCTCAGAAGAATTCACGAAATCAATCCCAATATTGAGCTTTGGTACCTTATCGGCAGAATAACTCAGGAAGAAATCGATAAAGCGAAGGCAATCGGCGACAATGTTTGGCTTTCTCCTCATTTTGATAAGAACGATAAGGAATCCATTCAGCTTGCGGTTGATAACAAAATCGGCGTTTCTTTCTGGACTGTAAACACAATCAAAGATGCAAAAATGCTTTATGAAATCGGCGTCAGATATTATGAAACCGATATTCTCTGCAATTAAAAAATCAAGCCTCACCGATTCGGTGAGGCTTTTCTATATTATTTAGAAAGTCTGTCGTTGATAATGCCCTGAACTGTTTCGATAACCTTATCAAGCTCAACCTTAAGGCTGATTTCTTTATCACGGGTAACGATTTCACAAACGCCTTCCTTGAGGTTTCTGGGGCTTACGATAACTCTTACGGGTACACCGAGAAGGTCAGCATCAGAGAACATTGCACCGGGGCGGATGTTTCTGTCATCATAAATAACTTCCATTCTCTTATCAAGCATCTGCTGATAAAGACCGTCGGAAACGCCCTTGCATTCCTCATCATCAGCACGAAGGCAGCAAATCTGAACGTGCCAGGGAGCGATTGACATAGGCCAGATGGGGCCGTATTCATCGTGATGTGCTTCGCAAACCGATGCGGCAAGTCTGCCGACGCCGATGCCGTAGCAGCCCATAATGGGATACTGAAGATTACCCTCGCTGTCAAGATACTGCATACCCATTGATTTTGTGTATTTTGTACCGAGCTGGAATATGTTTCCAACCTCAATACCTCTTGAAATTGTTATTGCGGGCTTTCCGCATTTGGGGCAGATGCCGCCTTCCTTGATTTTTGCAAGGTCAATATATTCAACCTCGCCGATATCACGGCTGATTTTAAGACCGGTGTAGTGATGGTCAAGCTTGTTTGCACCGCAGGAAAGGTTGTGGGTGTTTTCAAGTGACTTATCATAAAGAATGGTAAACTTTTCCTTATCAAGTCCAACGGGGCCGATGAAGCCTGCAAACAAACCGCAATCGTCTGTTATTACTGCGGGATGAACAGCTTCGCCGAGATAGTTGGTAAGCTTTGTTTCGTTGATGTCAAGGTCGCCTCTTGTGAAAATAACAACATATTCATCGGTCATATTTTTCTGATAGACAACTGCCTTGCAGGATTCTTCAAGAGGAGTTTTAAGGAAATTGCAAATATCTTCAATAGTGTGAATATCGGGTGTGTAAACCAACTCAAGTTCTTTGCTTTCGCCGATGATTTCGTTTTTGATGATGCTTTCTGCAGCTTCCATATTAGCTCTGTAATCACATTCGGAGCAAACAGCGATTGAATCTTCGCCAACGGGGGAGAGGAGCATATATTCGTGTGAAACGCTGCCGCCCATCATACCTGAGTCTGAAGCAACGGTTATAACCTCGGGAATGCCTGCTCTTGCAAAGATTCTTTCATATGCTTTATAGCAAATGTCATAGTATCTTTCAAGGTCTTCCTGCGAAGTATGGAAGGAATAAGCGTCCTTCATTGTGAATTCACGAACACGGATAAGACCGCCTCTGGGGCGTGCTTCATCACGGAACTTGGTCTGAACCTGATAAATCATAAAGGGGTATCTTGTGTATGTGTTTGCATATTCACGAACGAGCTGAACGGCAGCTTCTTCGTGAGTCATACCGAGAACCATCGGAGCATCATTTCTGTCCTTCATTCTCATAAGCTCGCTGCCGATGCTTTCGTATCTGCCCGATTCAGCCCAGAGAGATGCGGGCATAACAACGGGGAACTGAACTTCCTGACCGTCGATGGCATCCATTTCTTCACGGATAATGTTTTCAATTTTTCTTGTGATTCTTCTTAAAGGCATAAATGAAGAATAGATGCCGTTTGCAACACCCTTCATATAGCCGCCCCTGAGCATCAGAGCGTGGCTGTCAATGACGCAATCCGAGGGCTTTTCTTTAAATCTTTCGCCTGCAAGTTTGTCAATTTTCATTTTTTTACCTCCAAATAAAAAAGCCCCGAAGCCGATAGGCTCGGGACAAACAAAATAGTCTGCGGTACCACCCGAGTTCAGGAAAATCCTGCTCTCAAAATCCGATAACGGGGAAAACCGTCAATGCTTACTTTTTGTTCTGCATTGAAGCTCAAAGACGGGTTCAACGGGCGTGAATGAATGCTTTCATCAGCCGCATTCTTTCTGAAAAACACAAATCCGTTTACTGATTCTTTTCATTGCCTTTTATTATCTTTGATATTTTACATCAAATATAATTAAATGTCAATCTATATTTTATATGACACCTGCGAAACTTATACACTTTATCAAAAATGAACAAAATAGCGGTAATCTGTATTGAAAGTGTTGACTTTCGTGGGCTATTGTTCTATAATTAAAAATAATATAATAGAAAGAAGGGAATTCAATGGCGAAATTAAGCGTTATTACCGGCGGAAAAGGGTTTGTCGGTTACGCTCTTGTAAAAGAGCTTGTTGCAAGAAATGAAAAAATTCGCCTGCTCTTACGATCAGACAGTCCCATATTTTTAGGTATTCCGTGCGATAAAGTTTTCGGAGATATTTGTAATCCTGATGACCTTGAGAATACATTTGAAGGTGCAGATATTGTTTATCATATAGCAGGGCTTGTTGATATAAGCGGCAAAAAAACCGAAAAACTTTGGAAAACTAATTTTGAAGGCACAAAAAATGTTGTTGAAGCTTGCAAGAAGTGCGGAGTAAAAAAACTTGTTTATGTTTCTTCTGTTGATGCAATTCCCGTTCCCGCCGATGAAAATGAACAGATAGTGGAGGTTAATCATTTTGATCCGGAGTTAATAGAGGGAGATTACGGAAAAACAAAAGCCGCAGCAAGTCAATATGTTCTTGATTCTGCGGATGAAAATCTTGAAGTTTTTATTGTTCATCCCAGCACATGCATAGGACCCGATGATTTTAATGAAACATCCAGCGTACTATCTATGCTTAAGCTTTTTAATAAAGGCGTTTTTTCGGTTAATCTGGATTTCGGAGCAACAAACTTTATTGATATAAGAGATGTTGCAAAAGGAATGATTGCTGCTGCCGAAAAAGGTAAAAGCGGTGAATGTTATATTCTTTCGGGGTATAAGATGAGTATGTCTGATTTTATGACTACTCTTTGCAAAATAAGAAACAAAAGACCGCCTAAGATTACAGTAAAAAAGGAATATATTGAAAAAATACTGCCTAGCATTGAAAATATTTTTGAAATGGCAAATATGCCCCCGGTACTTAATGAGTATTCTCTTCGTAAGCTGTGTGAAAACTGCAATTTCTCAAATGAAAAAGCACGTTCAGAGCTTGGTTTTATTCCTAGACCGTTTGAGGCAACCCTTATTGATACCTTGGAATGGATTAAAACAAGAGATTAAATTCCGGCACCTCTGTGTTGCAGAGGTGCATTTTAAATAATACTCGTTGCTTTTGTTGACAAAAATTAAATAAAATGTTAAACTAAAAAAATATATAAAGGGGGATAATTCTATGAACGAAATTTGGAACACTTTCTATAATGAAGTTATTGTAGACATTATTGATAACGGATTTATGATTATCAGAATGCTGCTTTCGTGCCTTTGCGGAATGGTTATCGGTTTTGAAAGAAGCAGAAGGCAGAAGGATGCCGGCATAAGAACTCATATGCTTGTTGCTCTCGGTGCAGCTTTGGCAATGATTGTTTCAAAATACGGCTTCTTTGATTTGCTGCAGTATGAAGGCTTGAGAGCAGATGCTTCAAGAATTGCCTCCAATGTTATAACCGGTGTCGGCTTCCTCGGTGCGGGCGTGATTTTTGTCAGAGATGTATCCATAAAGGGTCTGACAACCGCCGCAGGAATCTGGACAACGGCGAGCGTCGGTCTTGCAATCGGTGCTGGAATGTATACTGTCGGTATCTGTGCAACAATTATTATGATTGTTTTTCAGCTTATGCTTCATAAGTATCTCACGAAGCTTGAAAACACCTCGAATGAATTCACCGTTGTTCTGAATGATAATCCCGAATCCGTTAAGGAATTCAGGGAAATGCTTAAAAGTATGAACATTAAACTTGAAACCTGCAAAATGGAAAGAAACAACGATTCAACAATAACTCTTGATGTTACAATCAAAAAGTCGAGAACAACATCAATGGATGAAATAATGCTTCTTGCAGAGCAAAATGAAAATGTTCTTTCTGTTGAAATATAAAAATAAAATCCCAAAAAATAATGGCTTGCAAAGGTTTGAAATCCTCTGCAAGCCATTTTTAGTTGGTGCCTTCAGGTGTGGAAATAAACCCCTGGTTCTACCAGGGGTTAAAGACG
>CALGRR010000045.1 GCA_937880805.1 uncultured Clostridia bacterium | reverse complement strand
CAAGCGGCAGATTGGGGGCACCACCTTATGCCGCTATATAAAACGATGCTGAAAATGAAAGGAGTATTTTTATGAAAATGAAAACAGCATTGACCGTTGCAGGAAGCGACTGCAGCGGAGGCGCCGGTATTCAGGCAGATTTGAAAACAATGACGATGAATGGTGTTTATGCTATGAGTGTCATAACGGCACTGACGGCACAGAACACAACCGGCGTAAGAGCGATTCAAGAATCAACGCCTGATTTTCTGAAGCAACAATTAGATGCGGTATTCGAGGACATTTATCCCGATGCCGTAAAAATCGGTATGGTAGCTTCTTCGGAACTGATTTGCGTGATTGCAGACAGGCTCAGCTGCCATAAGGCAAAAAATGTGGTAGTAGATCCCGTTATGGTGGCAACAAGCGGTTCTTCCTTAATGAAAACCGATGCTGTGCAGACCTTAATCGAGAAGCTTCTGCCCATTGCAACCCTCGTTACGCCGAATATCCCCGAAGCACAGGTGCTTTCGGGAAAAGCAATCGAAAGCAAAGAAGATATGCTTTCTGCGGCAAAATTCATCGGTGATACATACGGCTGTGCCGTTCTGCTCAAAGGCGGTCACAGTATCAACGATGCCAATGACCTTTTGTATGCAAACGGTGAAATAAAATGGTTTGAAGGCAAGCGAATCAATAATCCCAACACCCACGGCACGGGATGCACACTTTCATCTGCAATTGCTTCCAACCTTGCAAAAGGCTTTGACCTTACTCTGTCTGTAAAGAGAGCAAAGGACTACATTTCCGATGCACTTTCGGCACAGCTTGATTTAGGACAAGGTTCAGGTCCTATGCAACATAATTTCGGGCTGAACACCCAATATGCCGATTAAATATCTGACTGAAAGGAAATAATAAAATGAGAAATTACACAACACAGATGGATGCCGCAAAGCGTGGTATAATTACACCTGAAATGAAGGCAGTTGCCGCCAAAGAATACAGAACAGAAGAAGAAATCCGTGACCTTGTTGCGAAAGGACAGGTAGCTATCTGTGCCAACAAGCTTCACACCTGCATTGACCCCAACGGTGTCGGCTCTATGCTTCGCACCAAGATTAACGTGAACCTCGGAGTATCCCGTGACTGTAAGGATTATGATATTGAAATGCAGAAGGTTATGGCGGCTGTTGATATGGGAGCAGAGGCTATTATGGATTTGTCAAGTCACGGCAACACACAACCTTTCCGTCATAAACTGACCGCAGAGTGTCCCGCTATGATCGGCACTGTACCGGTGTATGACAGTGTTATTCACTACCAGAGAGACCTTGCCACCCTTACCGCAAAAGATTTCATTGATGTTGTCCGTCTTCATGCACAGGACGGTGTGGATTTTGTAACACTTCATTGCGGTATTACCCGCAAGACAATTGAACAAATCAGAAAACATAAAAGAAAAATGAATATTGTTTCCCGAGGCGGATCACTTGTGTTTGCGTGGATGAGTATGACAGGAGAAGAAAATCCATTCTATGAATATTTCGATGAAATTCTTGAAATCTGCCGTGAGTATGATGTAACTGTTTCTCTCGGTGATGCCTGCCGTCCCGGATGCCTTGCCGACGGAAGTGACGTTTGCCAGATTGAAGAGCTTGTCCGTCTCGGCGAGCTTACCAAACGAGCATGGGCGAAGGACGTTCAGGTTATGGTTGAAGGTCCCGGACATATGCCTATGGACCAGATTGAAGCAAATATGAAAATTCAGCAGACTGTCTGTATGGGCGCACCTTTCTATGTTCTCGGTCCTATAGTTACCGATATAGCTCCCGGCTATGACCACATTACTTCTGCTATCGGCGGTGCAATCGCTGCTGCAAGTGGTGCAGCATTCCTTTGCTATGTAACTCCCGCAGAACATCTTGCTCTTCCAAATGTAGACGATGTAAAACAAGGCATTATAGCATCCCGTATCGCTGCACACGCTGCAGATATTGCAAAAAAAGTCCCTCACGCAAGAGACATTGATGATCAAATGGCAGATGCACGAAGAACTTTCGACTGGGATAAACAGTGGGAATGCTCAATCGACCCCGAAACAGCAAAGGCAATTCGTGACAGCCGTGCACCCGAACACGAGGACAGTTGTTCAATGTGCGGAAAATTCTGTGCTGTCAGAAGCATGAACAAGGCGCTGAACGGAGAATATATCGATATACTGTAAGCAGGTAATAGTGACCATAATAATCCAAATCACATCATCTCTTTTATTCTTTAAAGACCATAGGTTAGGTTGTGAAACAAATTGTTGAAATAATTTATTCAGAAATGGCAGAAAGCCTAAAAAGCAGAATTATTCTTTGCTTTTTAGGCTCTGTTCATTGGCAGGGTGTGCTGATTTTGGTGTTTTAACTTCACCAGATTATTATTTTTTGCAACAGAATTTCTTTCTTGAGCTGTTTATACGACTTAAGTAAGTTTTAAATGCAATGCGTTTTTTACATTACAAACAACAGTATGCAAAGAAAGTGAAGAATACTTCCAAGCACAACAAAAAGATGAAAAACAGAATGAATATATCTTTTCTTTGCACCGATTCCGTAAAAAATCGCTCCAACTGTATACGATACGCCTCCGGCCAACAAGAGCGAAAAACCGACTGTACCGAGGACTTCAATAATAATTCTGACGGTAAAAATAACGCACCATCCCATACCGATATAAAGTACCATGGAAACAGTCCGGAACTTTCTCAAATCAATTGCATTTAGTATTACTCCAAGAGCGGCAAGACCCCATATTATACCAAAAACTGTCCATCCGAGAGCTGGATTATATGTGCGAAGACTGCAAAGGCAGAAAGGTGTGTACGTTCCTGCTATCAAAAGATAGATTGAACAATGGTCTATAACCTGAAGAACTTTTTTTGCAGTATTCGGTCTTAATCCGTGATAAATACTTGACATGGTATAAAGCACAATCATCATTACACCGAAAACGGACCCGCTGATTATGCCGTAAACGTTCTTGTGTATGGCAGCAAAAACAACACACAAAACCGTTGCAATCACTCCGATTCCTCCGCCTACAATATGTGAAACCATATTGAAAATTTCCTCTCCCTTGGTATAATCAGGGAGCTTTCTGTCCTTAATTTTTGTTCTCTTCATTTTATCCTCCTTTTAATACGCGTTTGGCATTAAACCGATAGTACGATTATATTCCCAACGCCCCAAAAAGTCACCCTACAAAGCAGAATCTCAACTCTACAGACAGTAGAACCCTCGCAATATCAACAATTTCTTGCCTTTATAAAGCAACTGTATTATAATAATTCAAACAGAGGTGATGAAAATGACTGAAGAGCAAATTAAAGCAAACATAGCTATAAACATAACTGAATTGAGAAAGAAAAACGGAATGACTCAGGCTGAGCTCGCTGAATCTTTAAACTATTCGGACAAATCAGTTTCAAAATGGGAACGTGGCGACGGAATTCCTGATGTTGTAGTACTTCAAAATATTGCAGAACTCTTCGGGGTTACTTTGAACGATCTGATCAAGGAAGAAATCCAGGTTAAAAAAAGCCGCCACAAGTCCTCAATGGTTAATAAGATTATCATTCCCTTGCTCAGTGCAAGTCTTGCATTTTTTGTTGCATCCATCGTGTTCTTTGGGTTAAAGGTTTTTCTTCCCGAACTAGAAAGAAGCTGGCTTGTTTTCATTCTAGCAATGCCTGTCGCTTGCATTCCGCTTATAGTGTTTTCTGCTATATGGTGGGGGTTGCTCGCAAGATTTGTCTGTATAAGCTCTCTTATCTGGTCACTTGTGCTTTTTGTGCTTCTTGCATTCCAAGTCCCCGGAATTGGCTCCATAATTATTGTGGCAAGCATCTTTCAGGCACTTGTGATTCTATGGTTTATAATGTGGCATTTTCTAAACAAAAGAAAAGAAAAGCAGCATACATAATAATGTCAGGCACTTCTGTTAAATTATATAAGCCGAGAAGGTAAAACAAACGATTGTCGGGGGAACAACAAATAATTATATTATTGTTAATACACTTTATTGGCAAAGCATTGTAGCATCATAATCTTCTTTGTGACTAAAAAAACGGAATCATTAAGTTAATATTTGAAGAAACAAACTAATCTTTAAAAGCGATGTTTGTTTCTTTTTTTATACAGATCAAACCGCTGTACAATATTAACAAAATTATCGGTTTTATGTTAATGACAATCTACAATCGAATGTTTACAGATAAGTTGACAGATGTAAACGCAAATGTTAAAATTAATGAAAATATTTTGTTTGCAAAATAAGGAATAATGTATATGAAAAATCAGATTGAACAACTGAAAAAGAAAAAAAATGCAGTTATTCTTGCTCATTATTATGCTCCTGCCGAAGTGCAGGAAATAGCTGACTATGTAGGTGATTCTTTTTATCTTGCTAAAATTGCAAAGCAAAGCAAGGCGGATATCATTGTTTTCTGCGGTGTTTATTTTATGGGAGAAAGTGCAAAGATTTTAAATCCCGACAAAAAGGTTTTAATGCCTGATTTATCGGCTGACTGTCCGATGGCACATATGGCAGCTTTGGACAAAATTCAGAAGATGAGAGACAAATATGATGATTTAGCCGTAGTATGCTACATCAACTCAACTGCAGAGCTTAAATGCAGGAGCGATGTGTGTGTGACATCATCCAATGCGGTAAAGATAGTAAGGTCACTTTCGAATAAAAATATATTCTTTATTCCGGACCGTAATCTTGGAAAGTTTGTAGCGGAACAAGTTCCCGAAAAGAATATTATCATAAATGACGGATATTGCCCGATTCATGCAGCAATAACAAAAGAGCAGCTGCAGGCAGCAAGGAGGGAGCATCCCGATGCAGAAATTCTTACTCATCCGGAGTGTGAACCGGAGATTCTTGAAATCTCCGATTACATAGGCAGCACTGCCGACATAATTGAATACGCAAAAAAATCGGATAACAAAGAATTTATCATATGCACCGAGGACGGCGTAAAATACAAACTGATGAATGATAACCCATATAAGATATTTTATTTTGTATCCCCGACACCTTGCTGCAAGGATATGAAGCTCAATTCTCTTGAAAATATCCTTTCGGCACTTGAGAAGGAAACCAATATAGTAGAAAT
>CALGRR010000044.1 GCA_937880805.1 uncultured Clostridia bacterium | reverse complement strand
CATAATTTCCATAGTCAGCTGATTATGGTCGGTTGCGATATTTGTGGTTGTATAAATAGGTGCCAGCTCATGCTGAGCAGGAGCAACCTCGTTATGTTCTGTTTTTGCAAGAATGCCGAGTTTCCAGAGTTCATCATTAAGCTCTTCCATATATGCCGCAACTCTGGGCTTAATTACTCCGAAATAATGGTCATCCATTTCCTGACCCTTGGGAGGCTTTGCTCCGAAAAGAGTTCTTCCTGTAAAACGAAGATCCCTTCTCTTTTCATACATTTCCTTATCAACAAGGAAATATTCCTGCTCGGGTCCTACCGAAGTGCGGACACATTTTACAGTATCGTTGCCGAAAAGGCGGAGAATGCGGAGTGCCTGCTTATTGAGTGCTTCCATTGAGCGCAGAAGCGGAGTCTTTTTATCAAGCGCCTCACCGCAATAAGAGCAGAATGCAGTGGGAATACAAAGTGTTTTTCCTTTGATAAATGCATATGATGTGGGATCCCATGCGGTATATCCTCTGGCTTCAAAGGTTGCTCGCAGACCTCCCGACGGAAATGACGATGCATCAGGTTCGCCTTTTATGAGCTCCTTGCCCGAAAACTCCATTATTACTCCGCCGTCGGGTGACGGTGAAATAAAGCTGTCATGCTTTTCGGCAGTAATGCCCGTAAGAGGTTGAAACCAATGTGTGTAGTGGGTTGCACCGTTTGCAACCGCCCAATCTTTCATTGCGGCGGCAACTGCATTTGCAACACCGATATCAAGCTGTGCACCCTCATCAATAGTCTTTTTCAATGAATTATAGACCTTTGATGAAAGTGTTGCTTTCATAACTCTGTCGTCAAAAACAAGACAACCAAAATAATCCGATACTGTTTTCATAATAAAACCTCCTGAAAAAGAAGCCAAGGCGCCTTCGATGGTAAACATCAAAGACGCCCTTGCCTTTTTATTAATATCCTTCTATAAATTAAACGATGCCCTGAGAATTCATTGCATCAACAACCTTTTCAAAGCCTGCAATATTTGCACCGACAACATAGTTACCGTCAAACCCATATTTTTTTGCAGCAGCATCAAGGTTGTGGAAAATATCCTTCATAATGTGCTGAAGTTTATCGTCAACCTCTTCAAACGACCAGCTGAGTCTTTCGCTGTTCTGTGACATTTCAAGAGCTGATGTTGCAACACCGCCTGCATTTGCAGCTTTGCCCGGAACAAAATAAACTCCGTTTTTCTGAAGATACTCGGTTGCTTCAAGCGTTGCAGGCATATTTGCTCCCTCGCAAACTGCAATAACACCGTTTGCAACAAGTGCTTTTGCATCCTCAAGATCAAGCTCATTCTGAGTTGCACAGGGGAGAGCGATATCCGCTTTGATGTTCCATACTCCCTTGCCTTCATGATATTCAGAATTCGGTCTGTATTTCTTATATTCGGTAAGCCTTGCACGGTTGACTTCTTTGATTTCTTTAAGCGCTGCAATATCAATACCTTCAGGGTCATAAACCCAGCCTGTTGAATCGGAAGCGGTAACAACCTTTGCACCGAGCTGATGCGCTTTTTCAATCGCATAGATTGCGACATTACCCGAACCCGAAACAACAATAGTTTTACCCTTTATATCTTCGCCGTTGCATTTAAGCATTTCTTCGGTTATATAGAGAAGTCCGTAGCCCGTAGCTTCGGTTCTTGCAAGCGAGCCGCCATAGGTTAAGCCTTTACCGGTGAGAACACCTTCAAAAAGACTGCGCACTCTTTTATACTGACCGAACATATAACCGATTTCTCTTGCTCCCGTTCCGATGTCGCCTGCAGGAATATCGGTATATGCACCTATGTGTTTGCAAAGCTCTGTCATAAAGCTCTGGCAGAAAGCCATAATCTCTCTGTCTGATTTGCCTTTGGGGTCAAAATCCGAGCCGCCTTTACCGCCGCCGATCGGAAGTCCGGTAAGAGAGTTTTTAAAAATCTGCTCAAAGCCAAGAAATTTTATAATACCTAAATTAACCGACGGATGAAGTCTTAGACCTCCCTTATACGGTCCGATTGCACTGTTGAACTGAACTCTGTAACCGGTATTTACATGAGCATTTCCGTTATCATCTATCCAGGGAACTCTGAATTTAATCTGACGTTCAGGGTTAACCAGTCTTTCAAGAAGGGCATCTCTTCTGAACTGTGCTTCATTTGCATCAACAACAACACGGAGAGATTCAAGCACCTCTCTGACAGCCTGATGAAATTCGGGTTCTGCAGGATTTTGTTTTATAACCTGTTCAATTACTTCATCAACATATGACATTGATATTTCCTCCTTTAAACAGAAAAAAGGCGTCTCTAAGGGGATTAACCCTTAAAGACGCCTTTGCCTTTACGAACTGCATTATACACCCTCAAAATTTGTTTGTCAAGCATATTTTGCAGCTTTTTTTGAGAAAATTTCATTTTTGTCGTGAAATTTCATTTTATGCTTGACAATTTGAAGGATTTGGTATATACTTCTTGCAAATGAGCAAAGGCGTTCATTTCAATTCGGACAGATGTCCGGGCTGAAATGAACGCTTTTTTTATTATCCCGAAAGGAAGAATCAATATGATTAAGGAAGGTCAAGTGAGAATACCTTCAGGCTGTGCCATTGCCGCAGTTATATCTAAAGAAGGAAAAAAGATGAGCGGTGAAATGATAACCGAAGCCATGAAACCGATGCATGACCGCTCCAACGGCTTGGGGGGCGGTTTTGCGGCTTACGGAATCTATCCCGAATATAAGGATTTTTATGCTTTACATATGTTTTTTGACAACCGTGAAGCAAGGAAAGACTGCGAACGGTTTTTAAAGGAACGGTTTGAAATTGTAAAATCCGAAATTCTTCCTACAAGAAAAATTCCTGCAATTACGGATGAACCCGTTATCTGGAGATATTTTCTTGCCCCTCTTAAATCCATGCTTGCCTCCCTGCAGCTTGATGAAAAAGAATATGTTGCAAGAACGGTAATAAAAATCAACTCCGAAATGAAGGGTGCCTATGTTTTTTCAAGCGGTAAAAATATGGGAACTTTCAAGGCTGTAGGTTTTCCCGAAGATATAAGCATATTTTATAAGCTCGAGGAATATGAAGGCTATTCCTGGACGGCTCATGGCAGATATCCGACCAACACTCCAGGCTGGTGGGGCGGCGCTCACCCATTCACCCTGCTTGATTATTCGGTCGTGCACAACGGAGAAATTTCCTCTTACGATGCCAACCGCCGCTACATTGAGATGTTCGGTTACAAATGCACTCTGCAAACCGACACCGAAGTTATTACATATATAATGGACTA
>CALGRR010000043.1 GCA_937880805.1 uncultured Clostridia bacterium | reverse complement strand
GGTTGTAGGTCAAGCACCTTGCTGCACAAATGATGAAGTTCTCGAAGCAATCGAGGCGGCAAAGAAGGCATATCCGAGCTGGAGAGCAACTCCCGCAATCAAGAGAGCACAGATCCTTTACAAAATACGTGAGCTTATCATTCGCGATATGGAAGAGCTTACAATGTGTGTTGCTTGTGAAAACGGTAAGGTCTGGGGCGAAGCAGAAGGTGATGTTCTCAAGGCAAAGGAAGGCACAGAACTTGCAACTCAGGTACCGTCTCTTATGATGGGCGAAAGTCTTATGGATGCTTCAAGTGGTTATGACACAGTTAAATACCGTGAGCCTCTCGGTGTTTTTGCAGGTATCGTTCCTGTTAACTTCCCTGCAATGATCCCGTTCGGTTGGATGGCACCTACATGTATAGCAACAGGTAACACAATGGTTCTCAAAGCGGCATCTCTTACACCGAAAACAGCAATGAAATTTGCTGCAATTTATAAAGAAGCAGGTGTTCCTGACGGCGTAATCAATGTTATCACCTGTTCAAGAAATGAAGTAAATACCATTCTTGACCATCCGGATGTCAAGGGCATCACATTTGTCGGTTCAACTCCCGTCGGTCTCAAGGTTTATTCCCGTGCCGCTGCTGCAGGTAAGCGTTGCCAGGCTCTTACACAGGCTAAGAACCACGCTCTTGTTATGTCTGACTGTGCTCTTGAGAGAACGGTCGCAGGTGTTATCAACTCAGCCTACGGCTGTGCGGGTCAGCGTTGTATGGCTCTTACTTGCTGTGTTGTTGAAGAAGCAATTGCGGACAAGTTTGTAGCAGAGCTTGTTAAACAGGCAAAGAATATCAAGGTTGGTCCTTCTTGGGATAAAACATCCAAACTCGGACCGATTACATATAAGAAGCACTATGAAGAGGTTCTTGCCGATATTCAGAAGGGTGTTGACGAGGGTGCAGAGCTTGTTCTTGACGGACGTGATGTTAAGGTTCCCGGTTATGAGAACGGCTACTTCATCGGACCTACAATTTTTGACAAGGTAACCG
>CALGRR010000042.1 GCA_937880805.1 uncultured Clostridia bacterium | reverse complement strand
AAGAAACTGGAATCTCGGCTAATCGATAAAGCTGCAAATGGGACTTGCAACAATAAGAACAACAATTCATACAATAACGATAAGGCAGAGGGGATGTGATAACACTTGAGTAAACCAACCTATTATCTTTGGAAAAACGATTTTTCATCAGAAAAAGAATATGAAACAGCAAAGGATAAATATAGGAAACTGGGATTTCGAGTTGTCACATATCTGGATGGACAGAATGATAAGAATATTCACGATGGATTAAAGGCGGTTATTAAGAATCACTTTCACGATAGCTATGAGCCATGCCGGATGTAAATAATATACGATACTGGGAGCTTGCTCACGAGTGATCGTATATTATTTGCAGACGATAGGGCGATGCCCGTGACCGAGATGAAACATAGTGGAATCGAGGTTGCATGGCTATAGCACCTTTCAATTTTTAAAAAATATATTTACTTTATTATTTCTTTATATTATAATTGGATTGTATAAAAGACTCGAAAGGAGAAGTAAAATGCCTGAATTTACTTATGAAATCGTAGAATCCGTAGCTGTTCTCTCAGAAAATCCCAAGGGATGGACCAAAGAGCTCAACCTCATCAGCTGGAACGGCAGAGATCCCAAGTACGATATTCGTGAGTGGGCTCCTGACCACGAAAAAATGGGCAAGGGTGTTACACTCAGCAAGGAAGAAATGGCAGCTCTTAAAGATGCTGTAAAAAGTCTGTAATCTATAAGCGGGCGTTGCGGAAAATAACCGCAACGCTTTTCTTTCAATATTTTATAAACGGGAGTTTTATAAATTATGGGAAATGAAGTTAACCGCAATATATCAGAATTCAATGTTTATAACAGAAGGTATGTTGGCAACAAAGAAACAATAGCCTATCTGATTAACGATTTCTCCAACGCCTTTCACATCAACAGCTACACAGACAGATTTATCTGGGATGTTGTTAAAATCGATTTTAAAACCAATGCTCTCGTGAGCCTTTTTACCGGTGCGTGGGATATTATAAACGACCCGATCATAGCGACCATTGTTGATAAAACAAGAACAAGATGGGGCAAGTTCAGACCGTATCTTGTTGCTTTTCAGATACCTATGACTCTTTTGGGTGCACTTTATTGGTTTATTCCGTTTTTCTTCCCGGGTTCTTCAGGCACATTTCTGCCGAAGCTGATTTATTATTTCGCATTCAATGTTGTTAACGAAACTGCGGGCACCTTCACAAGCATTGCAAAAGCAGGTTATATGACAACAATAACGCCGCACCCGAATGACCGAGCACGGCTAATTACTATGGCGGAGCTGCTGACGGGTTATATGGGCGAGGATATGCCCAATTATATTATGGGTGTTCTGATTGACCTTATAAATAACAACATTCTTAAATGGAAGTTGCAGAACGTTTTTCTTGCAATGGGTCTCGGAACAAGCATTATTTCTTCTGCATTCACTCTGTATTTCTTCCTTGTTTCAAGAGAAAGAGTTATGCAGTCTGTTGAAGCCCCGAGCGTTAAGCAGGGACTGAAAGCTGTTGTTAACAACTACCCCGTTTTGCTGATTACCCTCTCTGATTTTCTCGGAGGCTTCAGCGTTGGCTCAAGCAGTACGAACTATTTCATTGATGTTCTCGGTTCAGCAACGCTGCAAACTATTTTGAATATCCCATCGGGATTAAACGGCTCGATAAGTTATGCTTTTGTTAAACCGATAAGAGAAAGGTTTTCAACAAAAGCAATATGGGTTTTTGAAGATTTATACACAAGATTCTGGGTTATTCTGCTGTTTATAATAGGTTCAATCAATAAGAATTATAAAAAGCGTTTGCTTATGTGCATTCTTTTCGGCGTGCAGGCGTGGTTTGATAAATGGGCATTCGGCATCCGCAAGGTTGTTAAGGCGGAGCTTTATAACGAAGCAATGGATTATTGCGAATGGAAAAACGGCTACAGAGTTGAAGCGACCATAGGCGTTGCAAGAAACCTTATTGCAAAAGTTCAGAACATTGTTATGAACTCTGCAAAAAGCCTTATTTTAAGTGCAATAGGCTATGAGCAGGGCATTGCTATCGGAACACAGACCGATAAAACAAAATGGTGGCTCTTTGCTCTGTGCACGGGTGTTCCTCAGCTTACGGGTATACTTGCCGTTATTCCGAAATTCCTTTATCCCCTCTCGGGTAATCTGAGAAATCAGATGTATTCGGAGCTTATGCAAAGACGCCGTGACCTGAACATCAAGATGACAGATGAAAACAAAGCTGTAAAAATCCAAATAGAAGAAAGCGTTTAAACATACTATGAAAAAAGGACCCTTGAAAACTATAATTGTCGGAGGCGGGCACAGAAGCCTCACTTATGCCGAGCTTGCCGAAATTGAAAGCGATAAAATGGAAATAGTCGGCGTTGCCGACCCCGATGAACACCGAAGAAGCTCCATTGCAAAGCGTTTCGGCATTCCTGAGGACAGATGCTTTGAATCAGCAGAAGAGCTTGCCGCTGCTCCGAAATTTGCAGATGCGGTTATAAACGGCACAATGGACCATATACATATTCAAACAACAATTCCGCTTCTTAAAGCCGGCTACGATGTGCTTCTTGAAAAGCCCTTTGCCGTTAATGAAAAAGAAGCCAGAGAATTGGTTGAAGCTGCCGAGAAATACGGCAGAAAGGTTATGGTTTGCTTTGTGCTTCGCTATGCACCTTTTTACAGAAAAATCAAGGAGCTCATTCTTGCAGGTGAAATCGGCGAAATAATAAGCATTCAGACAAATGAATACGTTAGCTATCACCATATGTCAACAAGTCACGTAAGAGGCAAATGGAACAATTCCGAAAAATGCCACAGCTCAATGCTTCTTGCCAAATGCTGCCACGACCTTGATATTATGATGTGGCTTATGGGAGATAATAAGCCCAGATATGTTTCAAGCTTCGGAAGCAATCTTCAGTTTGTTAAAGAGAATGCACCCGAGAATTCGGGCACACGCTGCCTTGTTGACTGCCCGCTTGTTGACGAATGCTTATATTCGGCAAAGCGTATTTATATTGACCACCCCGACAGATGGTCATTCTATGTTTGGGATGCACTTGAAAACATCGAAAATCCCACCATTGAAGATAAAATCAACCTTCTCAAAACAAGTCCCTACGGCGTTTGTGCATATAAAAGCGATAACAATGTTGTTGACCACCAAAGCGTTAATGTTATGTTTGCAAACGGTGCAACGGGCACCCATAATATGGTTGGCGGCACAAGCTACGGCACAAGAACAATTCACATCACCGGCACAAAGGGTGTTATCACAGGCGATTTTGAAAAGGCAAAGTTTACTCTTTCAAAAATTGACCCACGGCCCGGCTGTGAGCACGATGACACAGAGTTCGATTTAAAAATCGATAACGATACTCACGGCGGAGGTGACCTTGACCTTGTGAGAGATTTTGTTGCCTACGCAAGAAATGAACAGCCCTCTGTTTCCTGCACGGATATTCACGATTCGCTTTCAGGTCATCTTGTTGTTTTTCTCGCAGATAAATCAAGAGAAAATAACGGCAAGCCTGAAGAGGTTATATTATAAAAACAGCACCATAGATTGATTTCTATGGTGCTTAACTTTTATATCGCCTTAACCCTGAAAACTCTTACTCCGTGGCCCTGAACGGTTGCAGAAACAATATCTTCAACCGTTTCGGTTTCACCGCTCCATAAATCCTTAACAGAATATTGCTTTGCATAAGGAGTTGTAACAAACGGTCTGAAAACAATATCTCTCAATGAATGCTCAATAACAAAGGGCTCTGATGATTTATTAAAGAAGCACAATGCAAATTCGTTATTTTCAAGAGGTTTAACCAGAACATCGTGCATTCCGTTAGATTTGATTCTTCTGCCCTGAATTCCGCAGGAATCCTGGTCAACTGAAATAAGCTCTTTGTTTGAAAGAATTTTATATATTTCGTTTTCGGTATCAACCGAGCCGTCGGATTTTATAAAGGCACGAATATCGTTGCCGAGAATAAGAGGTGCAGCCATCATGCACCAGAGGGTAAAATGGCTCTTGTTTTCTTCCAAAGTGAGCTTTCCGTTGCCGACTTCGAGCATATCGGGGTCATTCCACCCGCCGACACCCGAGTGCTTATAAAGACGCACATTGAACTCATAAATAGCGAGAACCGATGCCCATATGGGTTTTATATCACCGGTTGTTCTCCAAAGATTACCCGCCTGCCTGCCCCATTTCCATGGGTGGTTTCTGCCCCATTCGCAGATTGAATAAACTATGGGTTTTTCTTCGGTGCCGTTTTTTTTGGCATATTCCTTGGTTGCTCTTTTGAGCTCCTTGCCCATATTTATATATTGAATTGCGGCACTATCCTGCTTTGAGGCAACGGGATTATAAAGCTTAACGGTGTTAATACCTTTGTTAAGATAAACCTTTACCTGATGCCTTCCCTCGGGAGTAAAGCTCTTTGTTGCGGGAAGAGTTGTTTTGTAAACATCGGTTCCGTTTATTTTAATTTCAATATATTTATCTGTGTTCTTCTTTTTGCGTATGCATAATGTGAGGTTATATTCCCCCGCCTCATCGGCATAAACATTCAGCCACTCGCAAGCACCAGCATTAGCTGAAAGACCCGAAATATACTTGCCTTCGGAAAGTGATGAATCTTTAACCAAAGCCGCTTCTCCGCTTAATACCGCATCATCGGGTCTGCACTCAATATAATCCGATGAGCCAGCAAGAGAAAAGGTGAGCTTTTCGATTGCAGGAGCTTCTCTCGGAATAGGAATATTGTGGCAGAAATCATATTTAAAATACTCAACGCCCCACTCTGCAAAGGTATCGGCGTCAACAGCTTCATAGCCGAGGCTTGCAGGAAGGTCTTCGCAAGTCAGAGTGCCGTTAGAGGTATAAATGCCAAGCTTAAGACCCAAAGCGTTTACCTTTTCAACAAGAGCCTTGATGCCGCTTGGAAATGTTACCAGATCACCCTGCAATCTGCCGTTTTTATCACGCATTGAAGAATGCCAGCAATCATCAATGTTAAGATATTCATATCCGCAATCGAGCAACCCGCTTTCTTTGAGGGCAACGCCCATTTCATAAATCAGGTTTTCATCAATCTTATTTCTGAAAAGATTCCAGCTTGACCAGCCCATAGGCGGAGTCAGTGCAACGCCGTTATCATAGGTTGAATCAATCGGATAGGTGAGCTTTGTGAGATTAATCGCTTTTTTCGCAGCAGAGGTAATATTTGATTTGTTATCTTTTAAATATTTTGCCGCCATTGCAGCACCGATTCCGAATAATGCGGCGGGTATTAATTTAGACATAAGCATTCATTCCTTTTATTTTTTCTTAAGAACAGCAACGGAATAAGAGAATCCGTCATAATCAAAATCCGAAGAAAAGCTTTCTTCGCTGATATTTTCAGTATTATAAACCGTTACCCTCTGACGCTGATAAAGAGGGCACTCAACAGCCTGCTCCATAACGAGATCAAGCACCTTTTCGGTTAATGCCGTTTTATCCGAAAGACCGAGTGCTGAACGGATTTGCTGCGTTAACGCATCTATTTCGGGGTTGCTTATATTAACCGTATTCAGCTTGCCGTTTGTGTTAAACCAATCATATTTATCGCTTGTTGCACCGTCGGCAACAGAAGCTATCCACAAATCCGCTTTTCCCGAGGCGAGCTCTTCTTCGGATACCGAAACAATATTAAGCTTTACACCCTTTGACGATAAAATATTTTTATATTCTTCGAGCCATATTTTTTCGAGCTCATCGCCACAATAATAAGCAGTAAGCTCAGACGGCAAAGTTTCGGTGTTTACAATAGTGAAAGCCGTGTATGCACTTTCTTTATAATACGGCTCTGTTATATGGTGCGGATATTCTTCAAATCTGACACTGAGCGGTCTTTTAAGGCCCGTAAAATATGAGCCGATTTCATTTTCAACCGAGCCGTTAAGCGAGCAAAGACCCATAAGAGCCCTTCTTTGCTGCTGTGTCAGCTTTGATGAGTTAAAGAAAAGCGATGTGTATTCATCGTTATGATTTATAAAATATTCAACCGGGTTTTCGCCGAAAGAATTAATAATGCTTTGTGTTGCAAGGGTTGTTGCAACATCAATTTTACCTGATAAAACAAGCTCCGATGCAGATTTCTTTTCTTTTGACAAATCAACAAACTCCAGAGTGCCGAACTCGGGTGCACCGTTAAAATAGTATTCGTTTGCAGAAAGCTCTGCTTCACCGTCAGAGATTTCCGAATAGCAATACGGTCCGCAGCCGAGAGGCATTTCTTCTGTCTGATTTATTTCCTCCGCCTTGCCCTTCATATACTGTGAAAGATATTTTTCTGCAGAAACAATGGGGATATTAATCTGAGAAATCGTATTAATATTACGGGAATTAAAGAGAACCGTGCAGGTATAGTCGTTAACCTTTTTTATTCCGCTGATTTCAGGCACGCTTATTCCGTTGGAATAATTTCTTTCTATATATTCATTATAAAACTTTTCTCTGTACCAATTTTCAGGGTTATATGAATGAGGATTCTGCTCCGCCTCAACCTTTGCCGCAAGCTTTAACACATCTTCATCCGACGGTGTTGAGCCAAGTGCCTCAAGCTCTTCAGAATACTGATAGCGAACAAAATAATCTCTCCAGCTTTCTCCCGAGGGTGACGGCGAATCAACTCCGCCGCTATACCTGCCTTCAATGGAGGTTGCAATCAGATATTCAATCAAATCGTCCTCCCCTATTGTTGCAACGGTATAATCCGAAATAATCTTTTCTTCAATAGCATTTATTGAGTCAATATAGTTTTTATCATCAAAATAATATTCCTTTAAGCCTGCAATATCATTAAGATACCATTCGCTGTAGGTACCCTTATAGGTTGCATCCGAAATAAAATAGAAGAACTCTATCAAATCCTGAATAGTAACGTAATCACCGTTTGAAAAACGAAGATCATCACGGATTGTTATGGTGTATTTAACCTGATTTTCTCCGACATATTCATATGAAATACCTCCGCAATAATTCTTCAAAGAATTATCGGAAGTTGTTTGAAGTATCGGAACAAAAACCTGATTAATAATTTCATTGTTTGTTTCTTTTTCTGCATAAAAAGGATTGAATTCGCTGCCGATTTTTTCAACACCGATTTTCAGTTCTGAATCGCCCGCCGAAAAAGATGAAAGGTTCTTACACCCTGAAAGAAGAAACAAAGTTATTATAATTATTATGGCAATAATCGTATTGTTTTTTTTCATTTAAAAGCTCCTTGAAGATATTTAAAATCTGTCATTATAAATTTTATCATAAAGAGCCTCAAGTTTCAACATAAATAAAAGAAAAAGCGGAGAGCATCTGTGCTCTCCGCCGTTATGTTATTATTTCTGATACTCTTTGAAATCCTTATAGATTTCTTCTGTGTATACATTGTTTTCGCTCTTATCGTGAAGAGGATACCAAACCTGTGCGAAGAAGGGATTAACCTTTGCTTCGTCATCATATGCCCAGCGGAACTTCTTCTGCTCAGCCTTTTCAAGGGTTGAGGGAAGCTCTTCATTACACCAGTGACCGCCGCGAAGAACGAGGTTGGGTGACATCATAAACTCGTGACCGTGAGCACACTTCCAGAGAACGGGAGTATACATATCAACGATTTCTGCTGCAAGGCATTCGCCGCCTCTGAAAGCAGCTGCCTTCTGAAGGTCTTCAAGTGTAAGTGAATCAAAGTCTTTTGTTTCATCATAACCGTGATCAAGAACAAGAGCCTTTGAAGGATCGTCGTTGGGACGGTAAACCTTAACCTTGCTCCAATCACTGCCGATTGCATCCCACTTCTCTTTTGAGCCAACATAAGCGTTGATTCTGGGAGCAACATTGTTTTCTCTCCACCAAAGAGTACCGTAAACGGGAGTTTTAGCAATCTTCTTCATAAAGGGCTTAACAGCAAATGCGAAGGGCTTTGCAAGCTTTGCAAGCTTATAGAACCATTCTACTCTGTTCATAACGCTCTTGAAGTAATCTTCAATGGGCATATTTGCACGGAAGTGGCAATACTTTTCAAGAACATCTGAGTCAAGATACCACTGACCGTGGAAGTTTCTTGTGATAAACCAATCGGGATCGAAAAGCTTTCTGGGATCGCCGAGGCCAAGGCCGTATTTACCGAGAAGAAGCTTTTCAAATTCAAAGTTTGTGATTCTGTACTGTGCACCTGAACCGATGTTATAGAATCTTCTCCAGAACTCTTCGGGAATATCGTCGCCGCAAACATTTACGAGAAGACGGCCCGAATCTTCAACTGTTGCCCATTCAAGAACGCCGTTGATAACAACGTGATACATAATGGGTTCCATATTCTTAACGATTTCAGGATAAAGAATACCTGACTGACGGAGTGATACCCAATGCTTAAGACCTGACTCTGCAAAAACCTGTTCTGCAAGAACCTTTGATGTTGCATAGTGGTCATAAACGCTGATTTTAACAGGGTCGCCCGTACGTGCCCAATGGATGGGATCGTCTCTTTCACCTGTTTCGGCAACAGTACCGATATAAACAACCTTGATATCGTCTGCGTTAGGCTGTGCCTTAACTGCTGCAACGATGTTCTTTGCTGCACCAACATTTGTTTTGATTGTGTTGATGGGATAATAGTCGGCTGAAGGTGAAACCATACCGCCAACGTGGAGAACATAATCCGAACCTGTTACGCATTCAAGAACGCTCTCATAGTTTTTAAGGTCGCCCCAAACAATCTTAACTGAAGGATCGTTCATATAAGGAGCAAACATCTTTCTGTTCTTTTCGCTGTCACGAAGGAGAACAACTATTTTGAAACATTTCTTTGCGTAGAGCTGCTTGAAGCCTTCCCAACCCATTGTGCCCGAAGCACCGGTAAGGAATACGGTCTTTTTCTGAGCCATTTTAATTCCTCCAAAAATTTAATAAAAGCCTGAATTGCTACTTTAAAATATTAACATACCGTTAACAATAAATCAACATATTTTTCTAATAAAATACACAAATCAGGCAAATTATACAATATTAAAGTGCTTTTTTATAATATTCTCAACGATAAACATCTGCTCGATTTCTTTCTTGTTTGCATCGGTAAACATTGCGGGATCCTTTGATCTTGTGTGATAGCCGATATCTATACCGCAAAGACCGAGATGGTATTTTGCATTAACGGGATACATCTGGCATTCAGCAAGCGAAGCAAAGCCGAGGAACGCCTGAACTTCCTTTGCTTTTTCGGGCTCTGACTTAAAGTTTTTGCAAAGCCACGAATAAATCTCGGGATGGAAATTGCCCATAACGCCCGAAAATCCTGCACAGCCCGCTTCAAGAGATTCAAGAAGAGTTGCTGAGTTTGCATTATAAATTTTAAGGCCGAGGCCTTCAACAGCAGCAAGCTTTTCTCTTATCATTTCAATCTTGCAGCAGGTATCCTTAAGGAACTTGAGTCTGCCGTCAAGAGCACACTGTCTTAATGTTTCGGGCTGCATTAATCTCTTGTAAGGATAGGGGCACTCGTAAATTCCGAGGCCGATTTCGGGAATTGAAGAAACCATTTTTTCATAATTGCGAAGGAAAACAGAATCATCCTCATCCTGCTTTGCAAAACGGTTTGCAATGAAAACATATGCATCAATGCCTTCGTTGATGAAAGCATTTGCTTCATAAATCTGTCTGTCAAGGTCATCTGCGGTATGACCCGATGCAATAATGCTCAGATTCTTGGGTGCATTTTTCATAATAAACTTCAGAAGCTCAAGTCTTTCTTCAAATGAAAGGAAGAATATTTCGCTTGACTGACAGATTGCAAAAACACCGTCACAGCCGTTTTCGGAATACCAGTTAAGAAGTGAAAGAACGCCGTCGTAATCAATTTTGTTGTCTGCTGTAAATGGGGTTATCATTGTGGGGTATACACCGTCGGGTATATTCTTTATCATATAAACCACCTCAAAAAATAATAAGCGGCAAAAGATGCCGCTTTTAGTTTAATATTTATATTTATCTTTGTCAATGCTATGCTGTTAATTTTTTGCGTAAAAAGTTTAAAACTGCCTTTTCACGCCTTGAAACCTGAACCTGCGTCATTCCGAGCTCACGAGCTGTTACCGTTTGTGTAAAGCCTTTGTAATATCTTAATTCTATCATTTTTCGGTCACGCTCGTCAAGCTGCAAGAGCACCTGCCGCAATGCAAGAAAATCCGATATTTCATCCTCGGGTGAAGAAACGGGTATTTCAATTCCTGTTTCGTTCTCTTCGGTTGGTTCAAGCGAAAGCAGAGGAAGCGATGCATTAAGAAAAAGTGCCGTTTCCGATGGTTCGGTTCCGAGTTTTTCGGAAAGCTCGCTTACTGTTGGTTCTCTGCCCAAAGAAACCGCAAGCTCTTCTTTTGTTTTTGCGGCAAGCCTTGATTTTTCCTTTAATGCCCTTCCGATTTTTACAGAGCCTCCGTCACGGAAAATACGCTTTATTTCGCCTAAAATCACAGGCACTGCATATGTTGAAAAAGAAAAACCTCTTTCAGGGTCAAAATTATCCGCCGCTTTAATCAGACCCACACAGCCTGCCTGAAAAAGGTCATCATATTCGGCTCCCCTGCCTCTGAATCTGTTTGCACACGAATGAACAAGCCCGAGATTTTTTTCAACAAGCTCATTTCTTTTTTCTGTTATATCATTCATTTGATGCATCTCTGCCGAGGATTTTCTTTTCAAGGGTAACAACCGTTCCTTTTCCAAGCTTTGAATTAACCTTCACCTTATCGCAAAAGCTTTCCATAACAGCAAAGCCAAGGCCTGCCCTTTCACCGCCAAGAGTTGTAAAAAGAGGCTCCATTGCCTGCTTTACATCTTCAATTCCAAGACCTCTGTCGCGGATTTTAATTCTGATTGTGCCGTTTTCATAAATACCCGCCCATATATAAATTGTGCCTACCCTATCGGGATAAGCATGAACAATGCAGTTTGTAACCGCCTCACTCACCGCAGTTTTAATATCGGAAAGCTCTTCAATATTAGGGTCGAGCTGGGTTGCGAATGCTGCAACTGCCGTTCTTGCAAAGCCCTCGTTAACCGAACGGCTTTCAGTTTTCAATGTCATTTCATTAATGGGTTTCATTTTTTCACTTCCTTATTTTGTTTTCAGTTTCACAAGCTTTTCGAGCCCTGCAAGCTTCATAATCGAATAAAGCCTCTGCGACAAATTAACAACCTCAACATTGCCGCCGTAGCTTTCAACAATGCGGTATCTGCCCAGAACAAAGCCTATACCCGAGCTGTCCATAAATGTTACTTCACCGAAATCAAGCCTAACATTCGGTGCAAGGTGAGTCTGAATTGCCTCATCCGCCTCATACCTCAGGGCTGCCGCATTATGATGGTCAATTTCTCCGCTTATTTCTATTGTTACCCTCACGGGTGTTGAAGAAATCTTAACTGCCATTTTAAACCTCCTTAAAATAAAAAATCCCTTACCACAAAGGATAAGGGATTATCATTAAAAATTTTGTTGAAATGTTGTTTAATCAGAAATTAATCAGATCTTCTCTGATTTCTCCTGCAAGATAAAATGAACCGCAAACAAGAATAACATCATCTTTTTCAGCTATATTCAATGCCGCAGATACTGCTTTGTGAGGATTTGCAACTGCATTGGAATTTGAGCAGTAAACCGATGCACAGTTGCAAAGCTCCTGCGCGGATAATGCTCTGGGCACGGGTGCCTGAGTAGCTATAAAAGTGCTCACATAAGGGGCAATGATTTTAAGGTAGGTTTCATAGTCTTTATCCTGCATAAGCGAGCAAACGGCAATTATCCGTTTATCGGCAAGGAATTTTTTCACATAATCCGAAAGTGCATTTGCACAGCCTTCGTTATGCCCGCCGTCAAGAACAATCAGAGGATGTGTTCTTAATATTTCAATTCTTGCAGGCATTGCCGAAGCGGAAATGCCTTTGATTATTGCTTCATCTTCAACCGAAACTCCGAGCCTTGCAAGTGATTTAACGGCCTCTATTGCCGTGCAGGCGTTATAAACCATATGTCTGCCCGTAAGAGGCAAATCAAACTGAATATTTTTATAAACCGCTGTTGTTCCCTCTGCTTTTTCGGAAATTATTCTGAGTGAATCAACATCAGGAACAATAAGCTTATTCTGCTTTTCCTCGCAGGTTTTCTTAATAACCGCCATTGCACCATCACTCTGGAAGGGATAAGCAACCGTTGCACCGCCGAATTTGATTATTCCGCATTTTTCCGCCGCAATTTCTTCAACCGTGCTGCCGAGAATATTCATATGGTCAAGCGAGATACTTGTGATAACGCTTGCATAAGGAGCAAGAATGAGGTTTGTGGAATCATATCTGCCGCCGAGGCCTACCTCCAGCACAACGAAATCGCACTTTTTCTTTTCAAAATAAAGAAACGCCGCCGCTGTTACAGCTTCAAATTCTGTTGGATATATTTCTTTTTCAGAAAGTATTTCCGCAGCATTCTTCACCTTTTCAACGCATTCGGCAAGCTCGTGATGCTCAATCATATTGCCATTATATTGAATTCTCTCACGGAAGTCAATAACATACGGCGATATAAACAGCCCTGTGTTATATCCGCTTTTTTGCAGAATATTTGAAATCATTGTTGAGGTTGAGCCTTTACCGTTTGTTCCGGCAACGTGAATAATCTTCAGCTTATTCTGCGGATTTCCGAGAATATCGCACAAAGCACGGATTCTTTCAAGCCCCGGCTTTATTCCGAATTTTTCAAGTGAATGAATATATTCGATTGCTTCATTGCAGTTCATAAAATCACCTTGATTTTGAGCCCGAGGAAAAACCTCGGGCTCTTAAAAATTTTAACCTAATTTGGCAATACTCTCTTTGAGCATCGCAATCTTTTCGGCATACTTTGCTGCCTGCTCACGCTGTGCCGCAACAACATTTGCGGGTGCCTTTGCAACAAAGTTTTCATTTGAAAGCTTGCCGTTCACAAAATCCAAATCCTTCTGAACGGCAGCAAGCTCTTTGTTAAGTCTTGCCTTTTCTGCTTCAAAGTCAACAAGCTCGCCCATAGGAATATAAATCTTTGCATCCTGAGTAACGATGCAAACAGCACCTTCAAGCTCGAAAGCATCGGCAATTTCAACCTCTGATGCACTTGCAAGCTTCTGCATAAATACGCCGCCCTGCTCAAAGGTTGCCTTGTGAGCAGTTGCAATGTAAACCTTAGCCTTCTTTGAGGGAGGAACATTCATTTCTGCTCTTCTGTTACGGATTGTACGAACGGCAGTCATAATTCTTTCCATTTCCGCTTCTTCAGCAGCAAACGAAAGAGCCTCGTCAAACTCGGGCCATGCGGAAATCATAACCGATTCGCCCTCGTGAGGAATAGTCTGCCAGATTTCTTCTGTAATAAAAGGCATAAAGGGATGAAGAAGCTTGAGGATTTTATCCATAACAAAAACAAGAACCTGCTTTGCGGACATTGCTTCCTCTCCGCCCTTCTGAAGGCGGATTTTTGCAATTTCAATATACCAATCGCAGAAAACATCCCAGATAAAATCATAAAGCTTTGCTATGGCAACGCCAAGCTCAAACTTTTCAAGGTTATCGGTAACTTCCTTTGCAAGTATGTTTGCAAGGCTGATAACCCATTTATCTTCAAGAGCAAGAGCAGCGGGAAGCTCGCAGGGAACTTCATCATCGCCGATATTCATAAGAATAAATCTTGATGCGTTCCAGAGCTTATTTGCAAAATTACGGCTTGCACTAACCTTTTCATCAGAGAAACGCATATCGTTTCCTGGGCTGTTGCCCGTTGCAAGAGTAAGACGCAGAGCATCTGCACCGTACTGATCAATAATCTCAAGCGGGTCAATGCCGTTACCGAGTGATTTTGACATCTTTCTGCCCTGGGCATCTCTTACAAGACCGTGAATAAGAACGGTATCAAAGGGAACCTGACCGGTGTATTCAAGAGCCGAGAATATCATACGGCTTACCCAGAAGCCGATTATATCGTAGCCGGTAACCAGAGTGCTTGTGGGGTAATAATGCTTAAGGTCTGCTGTTTCATCGGGCCAGCCGAGAGTTGAGAACGGCCAGAGTGCCGATGAGAACCAGGTATCAAGAGTATCGCCATCCTGCTCAACATTCTTGCTTGAGCAGTGGGGGCAGGTATCAATATCTGTTTTTGAAACAACGGTTGCACCGCAGTCTGCACAGTACCAGGCGGGAATTCGGTGACCCCACCAGAGCTGACGTGAGATACACCAGTCACGGGTGCCTCTCATCCAGTTCATATAGTTCTTTGTAAATCTTTCGGGAACAAAAACTGTTTCGCCCTTTTCAACAGCCTCAATAGCAGGCTTTGCAAGGGGCTCCATACGAACGAACCACTGCTTTGAAACCATAGGCTCGATTGTTGTGTGGCAACGGTAGCAGGTGCCAACCTCGTGCTTGATAGGCTCAATATATTTGATATATCCGCCTGCTTCAAGGTCTGCAAGAATAGCTTTTCTTGCATCTGTTGTTGACATACCCGCATATTTGCCGCAGTCAAGAACCTCGGGTTCATCCGCAGCAGCCTTGCCGCTTGCAACAAGCTCATCATAAACTGCCTTATCAGCCGCACCAGTCATAAATCCGTCATAGGTAAAGGTTCTTACCATAGGCAGATTGTGGCGTCTGCCAACCTCAAAGTCGTTGGGGTCATGGGCGGGAGTGATTTTAACAACACCCGTTCCCTTTGTCATATCTGCGTGCTCATCGCAAACGATGGGAATTTCTTTATTGAGAAGAGGAAGAATAACGTGACAGCCGTGAAGATGCTTATATCTTTCATCCTCTGCGTTAATTGCAACAGCGGTATCGCCGAGCATTGTTTCGGGTCTTGTTGTTGCAAGCTCAAGCTGTTCGCCTGTTTCTTTAACGGTATAAAGAAGATGCCAGAAGTTACCGTCCTGCTCATCATATTCAACCTCTGCATCTGAGATTGATGTGTTGCAGTAGGGGCACCAGTTAACCATTCTGTTGCCTCTGTAGATGAGGTCCTTTTCATAAAGTCTTACAAAAACCTCTCTTACAGCTCTGCTGCAGCCTTCATCAAGAGTGAAACGCTCTCTGTCCCAGTCGCAGGAGGAGCCCATCTTTTTGAGCTGTTCGATAATTCTGCCGCCGTATTTTTCTTTCCAATCCCATGCACGAACAAGGAAGCCCTCTCTGCCGAGGTCATCCTTGGTAAGGCCCTCTGCAGCCATAGCTTCAACGATTTTGGCTTCGGTTGCGATTGAAGCGTGGTCGGTGCCGGGAAGCCAGAGTGCATCATAGCCCTGCATTCTTCTCCAGCGGATAAGAATATCCTGAAGAGTATTATCCAGAGCGTGACCCATATGAAGCTGACCCGTGATATTGGGAGGAGGAATAACTATTGTGTAGGGCTTTTTGTCATTTTCTGTTTTGGCGTGGAAATATTTTCCTTTAAGCCAGAAATCGTAAATACGGTCCTCAACATTTTTCGGATCGTACTGCTTGGCAAGCTCTTTTGCCATAAGAAATCATCCTTTCTTTTTGTGAAACGAAAAAACTCGCCTCACAGATAATAAAATCAATGAGACGAGTAATAATTTATACCCGCGGTACCACTCAAATTGCGTTTAGAACGCCACTCTCAGGCTCTTAACAAGCCCTTTGCACTAACGCAGCATTCACGGAAAGGGTCTACTTGCAAAACAGCTTTCTTCCTTTCAGCTCAAGGGCTACAGCAAACGAAACATACGCTGCCGGCTTTTCACCAACCGCCGGCTCTCTGGGAGCTTATTTTCGCCGCCCTCCCTGTCAAAGCTTTTATATTTAATTGCATTATAGTTTAACATAACAATATTTAATTGTCAATATCGGAAATATAAATATCTCAAAACTTTCCGCCGCCTCCGCCGTGCCTTGCACCGCCCGATGACATTCTGACTCCGCCACCGCCTCCGGGGCGAGAGCCGTGATGGGTGTTATTATTTTTGGGAAGCGGTCTTTTGGTCACGGTGCTTCCGATAAATGCATCACGCTGAGCAGTAAGATTGAAGCTGCCCTGAACAACATAATCATCGGCATCGTGCTTTCTGACAGCAGTGTTCATTTTGCTTTTGAGAGCCAATGTTATGATTACCGCAATTATAACGGCAATTATTACTAAAATAACCTCTCTGAAAATCAGATTTGAATTTGCCGATGACGATCTGCCCGAATAATAATATTCATCATTATAATTATAGTCATATTCATAATCATAATCATTGTTGTTGTCATAACTGTTTTCATAGTCGCCAGCAAAAACAAAATCATCATCATTTCCGTAAAGCTCACCGTTCAGAAACAGCTCAAGCTGCGATAAATACTGCGAAAAAGCTTTATAATAATCGCCTCGTGAAAGGCAGGGAACAACATCCTCACAGATTATTTCGAGGTCATAAGAGGTCAGAGAATCAACAAGCCGGCCTGCCGTGCTTGTGTAATAATCCCTCTCCGCCATACTGATAACAAAAACCAAACCGTCGTCAAGATAATCTCCGTTATCATAAAAATCATCGGCATAGGTGTAAATCTCTTTGCCGTCGATATCATATGCCGTATGAATAACAACGGAAATATCGTTATCCGAATTAATCTGTTCAAGCTGCATAAGAAGCTCTTCTTCTTCGTAATCAGTAAGCAAATCGGCATCGTCGATAAGATATTCACCGTATGAAGCGAACGACGTCACATTAAAAGCAAGAACAAGCAAAGCAGCTGTTAAGAGAGCAAATAAATTTTTCATAATTCAGCCCTCCTTAAAGCACGATAAACTGACCGATTGCAATAACAGCAGCGGCAATGCCTGCAAGGCAGCCCCAAAATTTTTTCTTATCAACAGGGAGATTGCCCACAAGCTTGCCCGTTTGCCCGTTCATTGCAAAGGTATACATTTTATCTTTGTATTTCGTGTTAAGAAGCCACACGGGAAAAAGTGCATATTTTGCCTTACCGTCATAAACGCCCACTTTTTTATCCGCAACCGAAACAGTTGTGTATCCCGTTACGGTTTTACGGAATGCATCCGCGGTTGAGTTCTCTATTCTTTCATTAATTCTTGATTTATTCTGATTTATATCAACATCATATTTATCGGCAAGATAGCCCGAAAGATATGCCGCATCAAAATCAATGAGTTCGCTGTAATCAAACGGTTCGATAGCATCCATATATGCATCAT
Source organism: uncultured Clostridia bacterium (assembly GCA_937880805.1). Taxonomy (GTDB): domain Bacteria; phylum Bacillota; class Clostridia; order Oscillospirales; family Acutalibacteraceae; genus CAG-177. The sequence continues at coordinate 952 of CALGRR010000042.1, read as the reverse complement.
CCATTTTTGAAGAACCGTCTGCGGGAATCATTTTAAATGCAAGAGAACCCGAACGGAGAATACGGAATCGGTCTGTTTTTGTGTATTCATAGTTTTTATCACGCCAGATATGAGTTCTTGCTGCGTTGTAGGTTATGTTTGCACCCACATTGCAGTCAAAAAGCCAGAACGGCAGATATACGCCCTTGATTTCTTTAATCTTATTTTCGGATTTAAACTCCTTTGGAAGAAAAGGCTTGCCTTTATAAAAAGCTTTTAACGCCTCTTCTGCCTGCTCCTTCTGAATTTTAAACGGAATAACCAAATCAGGTCTGTAAACACCCGAAAGCTGCGGTGCAACAATAATCGGGTTGTTGCAATAAGGGCATTCGGTCGCCGCAGTTGTTGCATCTGTTACGATTTCGGCACCGCAGAATTTGCAGGAATAAGTGTTTATGTTTTCAAGCTCTTTATTCTGCTCATCGCCGTGCCACTCAAACTCTTCAACCTTTTGCGTATTCTCGGGCTGACCGCTGTTTTTCAGAATTTCATCATATTCGCTGAGCTGCTCTTTTGTGAAAACGCTGTCGCAGCTCTCGCATTTGAATTCTTGTTTTTCGCTTTCAAAAACAATCGCACCGCCGCAGTTAGGGCACTTATATGTCATTAAATCCACTATAATTCCCCCTTTTCAAGAATTTGCAAGGAAAATTATTTTGCATCGTTTTCATCAAATCTGTCACCGCACTCGGGGCAGAACTTGGGAGGATTGTGGGGATCTTCGGGCTTCCAGCCGCATTTGTCGCACTGATAAAGAGGTGCGCCTTCAGGCTTTTTGCCGCCACAGTTGGGGCAGAACTTGCCTTTGTTCACTGCGCCGCAGGAACAGGTCCAGCCTTCTTCGGCAGGTTTCTTTGTACCGCATTCTGTGCAGAAATTACCGCTTACCGTTGCACCGCAAGCACATTTCCAG
>CALGRR010000041.1 GCA_937880805.1 uncultured Clostridia bacterium | reverse complement strand
AGGATCAAGATACCAAGCGCCTTCATGCTGCTTGCAGATTTTTCTGTTTTTCTTTCAGCATTTCATTAAGCTTTTTAGTATTTCGTTTAGTTACGCAATAAATAATTGCCCAAACTGCCAAATAGCCTACAACAAAAATACCTGAGAAAACCAAAATTGGAGTTGCACCCCATTCAATCCAATCATTAAGCAGATAAGCACCTAAATAGCTGAAATATAAGATAATACCGTGAATCAAAATTGCCGACATCAAGGGTAGGCGTTCTATGTGATAAACAGCATTCATACCGCCTGCTGTAAAGGCAAGTACAGTTATTGAAAAAATACCTGTACAGACCTGATTAACAGTTAGTGTATCTATTAGACCCTTATAATGCAGAATCAGATATAAAACAGCAAGAACGATCGGACCGAAACCGCAAGCAATCAGACCTCTGCGGAAAAATTCCGTAATAAATCTTTTCATATTCCTTCGTACCTCCTTCTTATTTGTGAAAAGCAACGCCTTGAAACATACTCACGATAACCGCATCTGAATACTGCATCCACACCGCCGTTGAACACAGCATCAAATCGCTCAATGCGGTGTTCGTTGGCAAGGGTAGATTTGTTGATGCGTATAAAATAAGAAGGCAGAATATTCTCTAAATCACGAAGTCTTTCCTGAATACGGTAGCGTTTTCCCTTCGTATCGACAGCTATTACCTTTTTATCAACAACAGTTATACACTCTATTTCAGAGAATAAGAGCTTTTTCATCTCATCATCATTGTATCCCATAATGCTTTCAGCACCTGAAAAACTACAGACGAGATTTTCTATCTGCTCAGTCAGAGAAGAGGGAGCGTGAACCTTTGCAATTATCTCTTCGTCCGCATCTTTGTCTATAATGAGTTTGTATTTCATCGCATCAAATCCTTATTGTTTTTTCATTTGTCTGAGGAAGCTGAGAACAGCTATCGCAGTTATAAATACACTGTACAGAATAATGGGCATAACGTGAGTTATGGCAAGCTCAAAGTTTCCGCTGAATAAAGCTTTTTCCATTTCTGCTGCGTGAACAAACGGTAGCACATTCGCAATTTTTTCGAAAAATCCACCCACAAGTTTCAAATCAAACCATACTCCGGATAGCCACGCAGAGAGATTAGTAAGTAATGCACCGCAAATACCGCCGACTTGTTTAACGCCAAAGATACTTCCACACAAAAGCCCTAATGCAATATTTAAAACAGCCATTGGTATTATACCTATTATTGCATAAACAATGTTTATGCTGACCGTCAAGCCCAGAGGAATCGCAAACAGGTAACAAATGATTGTCTGACTAATGGCAAGAGGTAAAAGAGGTAGCATATAGCCAAGAATAAAATCAAAACCTGTAAGTGGTGTTGCGTATAATCTTTGCAAAAAAGCACTTTCTCGGTCCTTAGCAATCAGCGTGGCGGAGAAAAGTGTCATAAATGACAAACCGAACACCGTAATGCCGGGCGTTAGTGTGTCAATATCAAACAATTCTGCGGGGATATTTTTCTGCAAGCTACTCAGAAGTAATAGTAACACCAAAGGAAAACCGAGACCGAAAGCAAGATTTATCGGGTCACGCAGAATCTCCTTTGTACACCTTTTTGCAAATGTCAACATTCTCATAATGCACCCTCCTTCACTATAGAAACGAAGGCTGATTCAAAGTCATTTGCACCTGTCATTATCTTTAATTCTTCTGTAGTTCCTACAGCAAGAAGATTGCCGTCTTTCATGATACCTATACGGTCAGAAAGTGATTCTGCTTCTTCCATATAATGTGTTGTAAGAATAATGGTTACTTTGCCCTTCAACGAGCGAATCATATCCCAAAGTTCATGCCGTGCAATAACATCTAACCCAAGAGTAGGTTCATCCAAAAAGAGAATCTTAGGTTCACTGATAAGTGCCATAGCAATACTTACACGGCGTTGCCATCCACCCGATAGCTTACCCGCCTTTCTCTTCAAAACAGAATCTACAGCAAATTGCTCGGTAAGCTCTTTGATTTTTGCTTTGCTTTTTTCTTTAGAAAAACCATGAATACCACACATTAATTCAAGGTTTTCCTTTACAGAAAGATTCGGAGCTACTGCAGTTTCCTGAGGTGATACACTAATCAATCGCTTAACCTGTTCGGGCTGTTTGGTTATGCTGTATCCACCTATAAATGCATCGCCATCCGTTGGTTTTGTTATGCAGGTTAACATTTTTATCGTTGTGGTTTTTCCAGCTCCGTTAACACCTAACAGAGAAAAGAGTTCTCCTTGTTGTATTTCTAAATTGAGCTTATTCACAGCAGTAAGATTTTTGTATCTTTTGACAAGCTCAACTGTTTTTATTTCTTGCATTTACATTAGCCTCCTTTTTATTTGCAGTACCATCATAGCAAATGTAAAAGAGGAAATGTTGATTTTTATCTAATCGGTCATTTATCGTATCTCATCGGTTATAAAAAGTATATCACATTAACACCCTATATTTCAAATTACATATCCTTGTGCTTTAATGTTCAGTGCGAGGATTTTTTGAATGCAAAATTTTCAAGTAAAGGAAGTGAAAAAATGCTTTAGCAAAAATAAACATCATTTATGTATCAAAAAATTTAAAAAGAAAGGAATGTAAAAAATATGTCTGACGAAAAAATTGAATATCTAAATCTCGATTTACTGCATCCCTTTGAAAACAATCCGTTTCAGAGTGTTGATGAAAGTGAATACGATGAGCTTCGTGACAGTGTTAAAGAGTTCGGAATTATCACACCGCTTATTGTTAATAATTCTGAAAGCGGTTATGAAATTATCTCCGGTCACAGACGATGGCAGATTGCAAAGGAACTAAATCTTGATGTTGTTCCTGTTTATGTCAGAGAGTTTTCAAAAGAAGAAGCGGTAATAAATTTTGTTGACTCTAATCTCAGCCGAGAAAAAATTTTGCCGAGTGAAAAAGCACGTGCTTACAAAATGAAACACGATGCGATGAAAAAACAAGGAGCAAGGACTGATTTAACTTCGTCACAAGTTGGGACGAAGTTCCGCAGCGATGAAATGCTCGCAGAAACAATGCCCGATTCCCGAATGCAGATTCAAAGATATATACGATTGAACAATTTACAACCTACACTTCTTGATATGGTGGATGAAAAAAGAATATCTTTTACACCTGCAGTTGAGCTTTCCTATTTGACAGAAGAGGAACAGTGTAACTTAATTGAAACTATTGACAGTGAAGATTGCACTCCGTCGCTCTCTCAGGCACAGCGTATGCATAAACTGAGTGATGAAAATAAACTCACTATGGATGCCATCTTTGAAATTATGCAGGAGCAAAAAGCGAATCAAAAGGAGTATGTAAAAATTCCTGTTGAAACTTTTAAGAAGTATTTCAAGAAAGATATGCCGCCGAAAAAGATGGAAGAGATAACAGAAAAAGCTCTTGCCCGTTACGCAATGGTGCTTCAAAAGCAACGTCAGTGGGAGCGATAAAAACCGTGGTATCGTCTTTGCTAGCATTGGATTTGTTGCAACAAATCCGCTCAGAAGCAGAAGAAAGGAGTGAAACACTTGCCGAGAAAAAGACAACACCGATACGCTTTTTATCTCGATGATGAAGAAAACGAAATGCTTTTAAGCCAAACAAAAGAATATAATGTCAGCGTTTCAAAGCTCATAAGATTGTTGATTTTGTACCAATGCATAAAATTTCCGCCCAAAGAAATCCGTTCTGTTGTTCCTGAACTTCGTCGTATAGGTAACAATCTTAACCAGATTGCAAGAGCTTTAAACTCAAAATCTTTTGTAACCGATAAAGAAATCAGAAATGCAATTACAGAATTGCGTAATTGTGAAAAGCAGTTGCTTAAAAATTTTGATACAGGGAGGTGAAAATTTATAGCAATAACAAAAATTAAAAAGTTAAAAACGGGACTTTCAAAGCTGATTGATTATGCAATGAATCCATCAAAAACTACTGCCGATAAAATTTTTAATGACGGTATGAAAAATGAAGAAGTAGTTTTTGTCAGAGGTATAAACTGCATTCCCGAGTTTGCAAAAGCACAGATGCAGGAAACAAAAGACATGTTTAATAAAAATTCAGGCAACGTCGGTTATCACATTATTCAATCTTTTGATGATAACGAGGGTACGAATGAACAGGTTTTTGAAATCGGTTGCAAACTTGCAGAAGAATTATTCGGTGACAGATTTGAAACAATAGTTGCACTTCATAAGAATACAGATAATCTTCATTGCCATATTGTTGTGAATAGTGTTTCATTTATTGATGGTAAAAAATTTAATGATAACAAATCTTTTCTGAATAAAATGCGAAAAGTTTCAGACAGACTTTGCAGAGAACAGGGATTATCGGTTATTGAAAATCCGAAACCGTCAAAGCATCAATGCTATCCTCAGTATATCGCAGAGCGTGACGGAGAGTATAACAAATTCACAACGCTCAAAAAAGATATTGATGAATGTATTCTTCGTGCGGGTGCACCGAGAGGTTTTCTTTATGAAATGCAAAAACTCGGTTACAGATTTGATTTCACTAAACCTCATACAACGGTTAATCATCCTTCATTCAAAAGACCTGTTTGGTTATGTGACCTCGGTGATGAATATTCTTTTGAAAGAATCTCTGACAAGCTTTATGCTGATTGGAGACATTACCGGATTGATTTACCGCCACAGGATGAGTGGAAAGATTATCTCACCGACTTTGAACGCAACTACAGAGAGGTTTATGTTCATTTCGTTACAGTGGTTCAAACGGTAAAAAACCGTCCTAAAGAAAACTACTATATTGAAAAATATCTGCAGAGAGAAATCATAAAGCTTGACCGTCTGATTGAGCAACAGAATCTTTTATGCCATAACGATATTGAAACTGATGAGCAGTTGCAGGCGTTTAAACAGGAATGCAAAAACGAAATAGCAGAGGTAATAGAAGCCCGAAGAATCTATCGCAACAAATTAAAATGTGCTGTTCGCAAGGGTGATGAAAAGGAAATATCAGAAATCAAAGATACCGTCAGCATGTTTTCCGAAAGGCTTAAA
>CALGRR010000040.1 GCA_937880805.1 uncultured Clostridia bacterium | reverse complement strand
TTTTATATTGTCTATTTCCTACTTTAGCCATATTCTTTCCCTCCTTACACGCCTAAAGGTATTATACCAAACTTTTCAAAAAATGCAAAAGTTTTTTTATATATTTTAATAAAATATGTATAAAATAGTCCATTTTTACTATAAACCATACATTTCATAGTATTTTTTACTAACTTCTTTAGTTATTCTAAGTGTAACCATACTCATAAAATCATTAGATGTCTGATAAGAAGAATTAGGAGAAGTAACCATAATAGAATACTTAGGATTATCACTTGGTACATATCCTACAAAACTACTGGTAATTGTTTCTGTATCTATAACCCCATTATTATCAGTATCTATAAAACTTTGAGAAGTTCCTGTCTTCCCAGCCGCATTATAACTTCTATCTATATAATTTCTCCCATAACCTCCACTCATATGCATAACAGCATGAAAACCTTCTTTAACTCTATTCATATATGTATCAGAAACATTAACTTTATTTAAGATAACAGGTTCATATTCATAAATAATAGCACCATTATTATCAATAACTTTACTAACTAAATTCATTTTATATCTACTACCACCATTCGCAATAGTATTAATATATTGTGATAATTGAAGTGGCGTATATGTTTCATATTGTCCCATTACAAAGTCTAACAAATTACCTGCATTCTTATCGATAGAACTATACCCACTACTTTCTATTGGTAAATCAATTCCCGTTAATTCACCAAGTCCAAAAGAACGATACATCTTACGATACTTATCAAAAGAACTCTGATTAAAATTAAGCCTCATTCCAGAAGAATATTCTTGTCCATTAACTCTAATCGCACCTTTAAATTGATAAACATTACTACTTTTAGCAAGAGCAACTATATCATCAATTACACCCAAATCCAAAACAGACGAACACTTCTTAGGAGCTCCACTAATTTTAATACACTCATCATACATCTTTTCTCCTATTTTTATCGCACCACTATCATAAGCAACAAGCATTGAAGCCCCTTTCACAACAGAACCAGGAGTAACAGGAGAAACAAGCATACTATTAACATTATCAACCACTTCTCCATTAATCAATTTCTTAGAAGCTATTGCTAAAATTTCACCACTATAAGGATCTTGAATCACAACACTAGAATGATCATAATATTTAGTATTAGCTTCTCTCTTAGTTTTATATAATTCAGTAATTAAAATATCTTCAATTGCAGTCTGCAAATCAATATCAATAGATAAAACAATATCATTACCACAACTACCATCTTTAACTAAAACCATCTCTTTAGAATTAATTACTTTATATATTGCTTTATCACCTTTTAAATAATCTTCATACTGTTTTTCTAAATAACTTAAACCCACACGATCATTTAAAGAATAACCACGCTCTAAATAATATTTCTTATCTTCAATTGGAATACCCTGACTACTAGAAGAAACACTACCTAAAATAGATTTTAAACTATCTCCATAAGGATAATATCTAATCCAATCTATTTTAGTATCAAAACCAGTTAAAACATCATTATTTTCAGAAATATAAGCAAGTTCATAATCACTAACATTACTTTTAATAATCTTTTCTTGATAACTATACCCATTACGCATTAAATAAAACAAATAACTAGCTTTTCGATCATCATCACTAAATTTATTAATAATCAAATCTATAAATGTATATTGTAAAGTAGTTATATTGCCATCAACAAAAATAAAGTCATTTAAAGAGGTAGTTGAAAAATTATCGCAAAATATTTCAAACAAAAGCAACCTTAAAATAATTATCCAACCTTCTAGTCCTCTATCAGACTGGAGCGATATTAATTTTTGATTATTTAATTTTTTATAAAATCATTCCTATTTTTACGGAAAAATTCTTATTCTGCATCTACAGTAGGCTTAATTCCATCTTCAAATAAATCCATAACTTCTTTAGAAGGTGCCTTGTCAATAAGAGATACAACCACTGCAGCAATCATGCTTGCGATAAAGCCGGGGATAATCTCGTACAAGCCTGTAGGGCCTGACAAGAACGCATACCAAAGTGCATCTACCACGAAGCCCACAACGATACCGGCAATCGCGCCCTTGTATGTAAATCTCTTCCAGAAAAGTGAAAGAATAATTACGGGACCGAAAGCTGAACCGAAGCCGCCCCATGCATTATCAACAAGAGTCATAATGCTTGCTGCACCCTCTGACTTGCTGCCTGCAATGAAATAAGCAACAACTGCAATAATAAGCACCACGATTCTGCCTACCCAGAGAATTTCTTTATCTGATGCCTTCTTACGGAAAATGGGCTTATAAATATCGCTTGTGAAGGATGAAGAAGCAACAAGAAGCTGTGAGTCTGCTGTGCTCATTGCTGCTGCAACAATAGCTGAAAGAAGAAGACCCGCAACAAATGCCCAGGGACCGTTGAAAATATCCTGAACGAGCGTTACAAAAACAAGCTCCTGCTGACCTGCATCAACGAGTGCCTGTGTGGGGGCATAGCCTCTGCCGAGAAGAGCCATTGCAATCGCTGCACCGAGAGAAAGAACAACCCAGATAATGCCGATTGTTGCCGATTTTTTGAGAACCTTCGAGTTCTTTGTTGACATAAATCTTACAATAATGTGGGGCATACCGAAATAGCCGAGACCCCAGGCAAGACCCGATGCAATATCCTGCCAGCTTGCTGCGAAGGGATTGAGGGGATTTACGCCGCCTTCAACAGCCTCAAATGTGCTGTAGTCAATCTCTTTAACAAAAACAAGAACAAGGGGAACTGCAAGAAGAGCTGCAAGCATCATAAGACCCTGGAAAAAGTCTGTCCAGCAAACAGCCTTGAAGCCGCCGAGGAAAGTATAAACAATAATGATAGCTGCGAAAATCAGAAGAGCAATGTTGGGATTTTCTGCAAGCTGGGGAACAACCTGAATGAAAACCTTCTGACCTGCAACAAAGCTTGATGCAACATAAATTGTGAAGAAAACAAGGAAAACGATTGCACAGATTATCTGAAGAGCAGGGCTCTTTGTGAGAAATCTGTTTGAAAGATACTGGGGAACGGTGATTGAATCGTTTGCTGCCTGCGAGAATTTACGCAGTCTGCGTGCAATGAAAATCCAGTTTGCCGCAGTACCGAGAGCAAGACCGATACCAATCCAAACCTGACCCATACCGAAAGCAAGAATGCTGCCGGGGAATCCCATAAGAAGCCAGCCGCTCATATCCGATGCCTGAGCACTGAGTGCCGTTACCCAGGGACCCATCGAGCGTCCGCCGAGGAAATAATCTTTTTCGCCCGTTCCCTTCGATTTGAAGAAGAAAACAAGACCGATTGCAAGAACTACCGCAAAGTAAACTATAAATGCCGCAATCTGAGGTGTCATAATAATCAAAATCCTTTCAAAAATTTTAAAGTAGGGGTATGTTAACACACTTTTAACAAGAATGAAATACAGAACGGAGTACAGAATATTTTCCGTACTCCGTTTATTATTTTTAGATTTTTTCTTGATATATATGGGTTTTTAGCTCATACAATAACAAGAATTTAAAAAATACACAAAATAAATATTTTTATTTTTTATTGAAAAATCCCGAAAAAAGTATCGGCAAAAGGGTTTCAGAGTATTTATAAAGCGGATATTCGCCGTTGCAAAGGCACCAATCGCTGATAATTGCTCTTTCGCAAAGTGCATATGCCTTGACAATTTCGTTAACCGAAACACCCTCACGGAATTCGCCCTTATTCTGCCCCTCAACCGCAATCTGGCGGAGCAGTTTATAATAAGTGCGGTTATGGTCAAGCAGATTTCTGTCGCCCTTACCCGTAAGCTGTGAGGAATAAAGCCTTGAAAGCAAATCCATCGGAATGCTGTTTTCAACCATAAGAAACAGCTCACGGTTTAAAAACATCAGTTTTTCAAAGCTCGTCATATCATCGGTCAGAGCGTCTGCAAGCTCCTCATATTTATTATCGAAAAGTGAAGAAAGCGAGCTGAGAAGCTTTTCCTTGCCGTCAAAATAATGATAAAAAGAGCCTCTTGAAGTGCCCGATTCATCAACTATTTCTTCAACGCTCGTGTTTTCGTAGCCCTGCTCATAAAACAGCTTCCACGCAGCGTTGACTATTTTCATTTTTGTGTTCCGTGAATCTTTTTTAGGCATATTTTCACCTTCTTTATCCTATAATGCCGAGATGCTCAAGCAAAATTTTAAGACCCATAAGAATAAGAATTATGCCGCCTGCAATTTCGGCTTTTTTCTTGAACTTGAGCCCGAATATGTTGCCGATTTTTATGCCGATTGCGGAAAGCACAAAGGTGATTATTCCTATAAATCCTACCGCCGCATATATATTCACATCGGGCAAAAACGCATAGCCCACACCCACTATGAGGGCATCTATGCTGGTTGCAACCGCAAGGGTGAACATTTCTTTCATCGCCATTGAGCCGCTTGAGCATTCCTCGCATTCTTCCTTGGAAAGTGCTTCTTTTATCATATTCGCACCGATAATGCCGAGAAGAATGAAGGCAATCCAATGGTCATATTTTTCAACATATTCCTTTAATGTGTAGCCGAAAGCATAGCCGACAGCGGGCATAAGAGCCTGAAATCCGCCGAACCACAAGCCCGCAACAACCATTTGCTTTATGCCTGCTTTTTTGACGGCAAGACCCTTGCATACCGCAACGGCAAAGGCATCCATCGATAGGCCGACGGCAATGAGGAGCAGCTCGATGAGGTTCATAGAGCAAAGATAACATTTTTTGGCAGATATTTGATAGATCCGTTCCGCAGTTCTCGAAAAAAATGTATTTTTACTCCGTTAAATGCACCTTGGCATGGCAGAAGAACTGAAAATAGCCGCAGGCACGAAAGAGGAGCGCTATGCGTTGCTCTACGAGCAGATCATGGTCCTCTTGGAGGACGAAACGGACGAGGGGGCCCGCATGGCCAATATGGCCTCGATGATTCACTTTACGTTCGGATTCTTTTGGACGGGCTTCTATCGCGTAGCGGGCGAGGAGCTGGTTTTGGGACCTTTCCAAGGGCCTTTGGCCTGCATGCGGATTCGGCATGGCAAAGGGGTGTGCGGATCGGCCTGGGCGGCCGGGCGAACGCTCTTGGTGCCCGATGTGGATCAGTTTCCCGGGCATATTGCCTGCAGCTCCTTGTCGCGGAGCGAAATCGTCGTTCCGTTGTGGCGCGAGGGGCAGGTTTGGGGCGTGCTGGATATCGACAGCAAAGAGCTTGCTACCTTTGACGAAACGGATCAGGCATGGCTTGAAAAGATTGTTGCAATCCTTTGAAACAAAACGAGGTGCTGTTTGCACCTCGTTTTTTACTTGAAATGCTCTTCGATGTTTTTGGCAATCCCCGCAATAAGCCTTGCGCGCGCTTCG
>CALGRR010000039.1 GCA_937880805.1 uncultured Clostridia bacterium | reverse complement strand
ACGCCTTTCAATCACGAAACGCCGAAAAGCGTTGAAAAGACTCGCTTTCAGGCATAGTTCGGATTGCTTCCGTCACTCTAATATGCATTAATAAACAAAAATCTTGTGTTGGCAACAGCCTCATCAACAAGTCTGTCAACCTCGAGTGCCTTTTCGCACTCTTCAACATATTCGATGGTGGGTTTGGTTTTGGGATGCTTGGGAGTGAAAACCGTGCAGCAGTCTTCATAGGGAAGAATTGAAATATCAAAGGTTTCAATCTTTCTTGAAATTGCAACAACCTCATCCTTGTCCATACCGATGAGGGGGCGGAAAACGGGCATTTCGCAAACCGCATCCGTGCAGGCAATGGCGGGCATAGTCTGGCTTGCAACCTGACCCACGCTTTCACCCGTGATGAGTGCACCTGCGTGCTCTTTTGCCGCAATTTTCTGCGAAACACGCATCATCATTCTTCTCATAATAACGGTGAAAATATCCTCGGGGCAGTTGTCTTTAATGAGCTCCTGAATTTCTGTGAAAGGAACAACAAAAAGCATTATTCTGCCCGAATATTTGCTCACCTGCTTTAAAAGCGAATGAACCTTCTGCTCGGCTCTTTCGCTTGTGTAGGGGGGAGAAGCGAAATGCACGGCAATGAGCTCAAGGCCTCTTTTTGCCATCATATAGCCAGCAACTGGGCTGTCGATACCGCCCGAAATAAGGAGCGCGGCTCTGCCTGCGCTGCCCGTGGGCATACCGCCCGCACCTTTTATCTGCTTGCCGTGGATATATGCAAAGTTATCTCTTACCTCAACGGTAACAACCATATCGGGGTTATGAACATCCACCGAAAGATGGGGGAATTTGCGAAGAAGATAGCCTCCCGTTTCGCGGCAGATTTCGGGTGAGTTGAGGGGGAATTTTTTATCGGAACGCTTAGCTTCAACCTTGAAGGTGCGAACGCTCAGAAGCTGGGGAGCCAGGTATTCTTCGGCACTTCTGAGAATTGTTTCCATATCCTTTTCAACTGCGGCGGCTCTTGAAAAAGCGGCAATGCCGAAAACCTTTTCCATTCTTGCAACCGCTTCGTCAAGGTCAACATTTTCATCGGCAGGCTCGGCAACGATTGTTGACTGCGAAATCGTGAAATTGAATTTGCCTGCGGATTCGAGTCTGCGACGCATATTCTTAACAAGCATATCCTCAAAGGTTCTTCTGTTAAGACCCTTAAGAGCGAGCTCGCCGTTTTTTATAAGAATTATTTCTTTCATTTTTAACTCCGTTTTATTTTATTTTGTGCGGCGGATAACCTTCTGTGCTTCGGCTATGCCTGAAACAAGCAGGTCAATTTCCTGCACGGTAGTGTATCTTGAAAAGCTGATGCGTATGGGGCTGTCAAGGCGTTTCTGGTCAAGACCCATACGGGAGAGAACGTGGCTCTTTTTGCCCTTTGAGCACGCAGAACCTCCCGAAACGCAGATTCCTTTATCTGAAAGGAAGTTGAGCATAGGCTCCGATTTGATGCCGAGAACCGAGATGTTGGTAACATACGGAAGTGCATCGGGCGGAGAGTTGACAGCAACTCCGTCAAGCTCAAGAAGCTTTGAAACCATATAATCCCTGAGCATTGCCGTGTGACCGAGCTGGGCTTTGATATCGGGCAGAGCATTTGCCGCAGCGGCAAAGCCTGCAATGGCGGGCATTGCTTCGGTGCCGGGGCGGATTTTCATTTCCTGCGAACCGCCGAAGGTGCGGGGATTTATCTTTATTCCCTTTCTGATATAAAGAGCACCAATGCCTTTGGGGCCGTGGATTTTATGGGAGCTTACCGTCATCATATCAACGCCGAGTGCGGCGGGCTTAATCGGCATTTTTCCGAAAGCCTGTACGGCATCGCAATGAATAAGTGCGGGGGAACGAGCCATCATAACTGCTCTTTTTGCACTTTCAACGGGCATTACCGTTCCTACCTCATTGTTAACGAGCATCATTGTTACGAGAATTGTATTTGAATTAACGGCGGAATAAAGCTCTTTTTCGTTTATTTTGCCGTAATTGTCAACCTTCAGTTTAATAACCTCAAAGCCTTCGGCTTCAAGCTGATTCAAGGTTTCGTCAATGCTGGGATGTTCTATGCTTGTGGCAACTATTCTCTTGCCCATCCGACGCATTCTGTGTGCAGCTCCGATAATTGCAATGTTGTTGCTTTCTGTTCCGCCCGAGGTGAAATAAATTTCTTCGGGTGAGCAGGAGAGTTTTTTTGCTATTGCTTCTCTCGAAGAATCAAGCAGCTCCTTTGCCGCATTGCCGATACGGTGGGTAGAGGAGGGGTTGCCCCAGCATTTTGTCATAGCATCGGAAACGGCAACAACCGCTTCGGTGCAGGGTGCCGTTGTGGCACTGTTATCAAAATAGGCTTTCATAAGAAAGCTTCCCTCCGTTGCTTCAAGGTGGATTGAGATACCACCCCATTATAATCATATTTAAAACATTATACACTATTTCAAATCGCTATGCAACAGATTTTTGCAAAAATATCTGTGCTGTTAGCAGTATATGAATTTTTCTTTTCAAAGGATACCGCAATAAATTTAATAAAAATGATTATATTTGTTAACAAACTAAAAAATCTTTGGAATTATAATGAGTTTGAAATTCTGAAAGAATTGTGATATACTCTACTTATTACTTCTTCCCTATTACTTATTACTTCAAAAGAGGGGGTGTACCGATGGCAGAAAAAGCAAAAGCTGCAAAGCAGCCGCATTTCAAGCAGGTTACGGTTATGATGCTTATGACGGCGTTTCAGCTTATCTGTGCCGCCTGCGTGCTGTGCAGGCAGGAAGAGCTGAGTTTATCGCTCGTTTATATTTTCTTTGGTTTTATTGCCGCAGAGTGGATATATATGCTCATCGGCACTCTCGTTACGGGCAACGATTATTTTGAGCTTGAAGCCATAGCATTTTTTCTTTCGGGAATAGGGCTCACGGTTTGTGCAAGCTTCAATGAAAGCTATGCATTAAAGCAAATCATCGCCATAGGTCTGGGGCTTGCGGTTTACCTGATAATGCTGCTTCTGATAAAGGATGTTAACGTTGCAAGCTTTCTGCGTTATCCCGCCGCAGTTGGTGCAATAGGCGTGCTTGCGGCAAATCTTGCACTTGCTTCAACCATAAACGGCACGCTCAACTGGATTGACCTCGGATTTTTCTCTATTCAGCCCTCGGAGCTTGTGAAAATTGCCTTTATTCTTGTTGGTGCGGCATCTCTTGAAAAGCTGCTTTCAAATATGAGCCTTACAAAATATATTATTTTTTCGCTCGGCTGCATCGGGTTTTTATTCCTTATGAAGGATTTCGGCACGGCTCTTATTTTCTTTTTCACTTTTATTCTGATTGCTTTTATGCGTTCGGGTAATATACGAACGATAGTGCTTATATGCACCGTTGCACTTATGGGTGCGGCACTTGTTATTTATTTCAAGCCCTATGTTGCATCAAGATTTGAGGCATACCGCCACGTCTGGGACTATATGGATACCTCGGGCTATCAGCAAACAAGAGTGCTGATTTATTCGGCAAGCGGCGGACTTTTCGGCCTCGGCATCGGTGAGGGCTATCTGCGTGATGTTTATGCGGCATCAACCGACCTTGTTTTCGGGCTTATCTGCGAAGAGATGGGTCTGATTATGGGGCTTCTGATACTGCTTTCATTTGTGGGTATTGCATTTTTTGCGGTGCGTGCGGCGAAAACCTCGGGCTCAACCTTTTATTCCATCGCTGCGGTTTCGGCGGCGGGAATGCTCCTTTTTCAGCTTGCACTCAACGTTTTCGGCATAACAGACATTCTGCCGCTTACGGGCGTTACTCTTCCGTTTGTGAGCAGGGGCGGCTCAAGTATGCTTTGCTCGTGGGGTCTGCTTGCCTATATAAGGGCGGCGGGTGCTCCGTTTGAGCCTCCCAAGCCCGATATTGCGGTGCATAAAAATAAAAAAGCGGCTCCCGGAAAGCAGTTGCAGAAAGGGGGCACGGCGTGAACACTATTTATAAAAGAGCTATGGTGCTCTATGCATTGATAGGTGCGTTTGTTATAGGTATCGGACTTTTTGTTGCGGGTATTTTTATGAACGGCTCGGAATGGGCATCAAACCGTGCAAACCGCCATATTTATTCAAACGGAACAATAGTCAATGCGGGCACAATCTATGATATTAACGGCGTTGAGCTTGCCAAAAGCTCGGATAACGAACGCATTTTTGCGAAAAGTGCGGCAGTCAGAAAAGCCGTGCTTCACGTTGTTGGCGACACCTCAGGCTTTATCTCAACGGGCACTCACCATATTTACCGTGATGTGCTCTCGGGCTACAGCCTTGTTGAAGGAATATATAATCTCAAGCAGACGGGTACGGGCAACGATATAACCCTCAATATTGACAGCGAAGCAAACAGAATTGCTTATGAGGCACTCGGAAATTATGACGGTGCGGTTGCCGTTTATAACTACAAAACGGGCCAGCTTTTATGCAGCGTTTCAAAGCCGACCTATGATATTGAAAGCAGACCCGACGACCTGCTTACAAACGAAAAATATGACGGCGTTTTTCTTGATAAGGTGACCTCGGGTGTTTACACTCCGGGCTCGATAATGAAGATAATTACTGCCGCCTGCGCCATTGAAAATATTCCCGATATTGATTCAAGAACCTTTGAGTGTGACGGCGAATTCGAGGTCGGAAACGGCTCGGTAATATGCAATGATGTTCACGGAAAAGTGAATTTCACCGAGGCTATGAACGAATCCTGCAACAGTGCATTTGCCGAAATTTCTGTTGAACTCGGTGCTGAAAAACTGCTTGCAACCGCAAAAGCAATGGGCTTCAACACACAGCTTTATGCAAAGGAAATAAGGCTTACAAAGAGCAGATTTTCGCCCTCGGAAACCAGTAAATCCGAGCTTGGCTGGGCGGGAATCGGTCAGTCAACAACACTTGTTAATCCCGCACATTTTCTTTCAATAATGGGTGCGATTGCAAACGGCGGCACGGGCTATGCACCCGACAGAATCCGTTCCGTGGGTGTTTTCAGCGAAATAGTGGGCAGAGTGCCCGAAACCGTTATAACAATAAAGCCCGAAACGGCGTTGAAGCTCAATGCGATGCTTCGCTCGAATGTTGAGGATGAATACGGCGACTGGAAATTTGAAAATCTTCAGATGTGCGGCAAAACGGGCACGGCACAGATTGACGGCGAAAAAAGCCATTCCTGGTTTGCGGGCTATTCACAGAGAAGCGATTTACCGCTTGCGGTTGTGTGCGTTGCAGAGCACGCAGGCCACGGCTCAGGCGTTGCCTCAAGTGTTTCAAATAAGGTTATGCAGTATTTTTTAAAAGAAATGACATAATGGCGGAACGCACATTGCGTGTCCGTCTGGTTAAACACGAATTATCCTTGATGTTTACTGAAAAGGTTGATGAAAATGAAAATAAAAGCAGACCTCAGAGAAGCCGCTTGCTACAGCGAATGGTGCAGCGAAAAAGACTGTAAATATGAAGTTAATGCTTGGTTCGAGAAAAGCAGTTTTAAGTTCTTTTACACATCTAACCTTATTGATATGTTTGGTTATAAAAATTGTGAAGAAATTGGAAACTCGGGACATTTTATTCCTGTTTTGAAAACGGATACACTTGCTTTGAAAAAAGAGTTCATCTCAAGATTTCACAAAGAGCTTGAAGATGAAGTCAAAGCATATATGGACGGCAAAAATTACGGATTTGACTTAGCGTTCAGAAAATACATTGATGAATATTTCTACTGCGAGCCGTTAGACAGAGAATATGAAAATTTTGAGCACAATCGACTTGTTGAAGAGGCAGAAAAATGGTGCAAAGAAAACAACATTCCGTATTACACACCTATTGACCCTGACCGAGTTTTAGACCTCAGAGATACCCTCCCCTGGGCGTACGGAACATCAACTATAGAAGATAATGGCGAATGGATACCCCGTCCGGTTTGGTTTTGCAGAACGAATTGCAAGATAATGGACTATTCAGAAGTTGAGGTTGTGTATGGTTACAAAAATTATGATGATGTTATAGAATCGGGAAACTTTGTGCGGTTATTTAAAGTGGAACAAGAAGATATTGAAAAAGAATATTTTTCAAAATATTATACCGAAGAAATAAAATCTGAAGTTCAGGAATTCATTGAAGAAAACAAGAATTACGGGTATGAATATGATGATATTTTCGCCGCTTTCGATGATTTTGCCACTTCTAAATACTATGAACACAAAAAACAGCACGAAGAAACATATATTTTTGAACGTGCAAAAAAGTGGTGCGAAGAGAATAACATTCCTTATTATATCTCAAAAAACAGACCCGACCACCTGGGTAGCAAATTAAACAAGGAAATGACATAAGAAAGAATTAACGGCAAAGCTCCCCGCTTCGGTTGAAGCGAGGAGCTTTTTGTTTCTTAAAATTTAATAAGTTATTGTTTGTTGACAGAAGAGGTTACCCGATGAATTCAAGCAATTCACTTGTATTTATAATAAAACTGTTGAGCCCCATCGGATTATGCTTCTCTTCACAGTAGACAAGCAGAATTTCATCAGTGGATAAAACATCCAGGTTCACAAAATACGGTTTCTCTAACGGTATGCTCAAATAAACTGCATTCAATTTTCCGCTTGCTGTGTCCAGAATATAAAGCGGGCATTCCTTGTTTTTCAGCGTATCATCATCGTTAATGTTTTTTTCGATAAAATAAAGATACCGCTTGTCCGAAGAAATATCAAACGGCAAGCCTCCGTAAGCACCCTTTGCGATTAGCTCAATATTCTCATCGGTTTTCTTTAAAATATAATAACTCAGACTTTCAAGCGTCCGAACAGCAATATAATCGCCTGCGACAATGAGTTCTAAAGGCGTTTCTTCTGCTAAAATTTTTGATAAGCCTTTCAATTCTTCTGCTCTGAGAAAAGTGCCGTTTGTATCGTAATAATACAGAAAATATTTCATTTCTCCCGAAACGTTTTTTCTGCCTATACCGACAATTTCATTACCGACAACGTAAAATTTCTCAATCAGCATACCCTTGCTGTTAAGCCACTCGGAATTATTTTCAAACTTTTCACGGATAATTTCTTTTTTGTTTCCGTTAATGTCATATATCTCTGCCACGGTAAGTGTTGCATATTCGTTGTTATAATCCGACTCTGCCTTTTCATTCCAAAACGACAGAAATCTGTTTTCGTCAATTTGGCAAAGATAAATAAAAGGGGTAGTTAAATTCTTTTCATCAACAAATTCCAATTCACCTGTTTGCATATCCAACCGTGAAAGCCTGATGCTGTGAGTGCTTTCTGAATTGCCCGATATATAGTTTCTCCATTCAAAACAATAACGGTTATTCATTACGCAAACCGAGCCTGAGGCTACATTCCAATCGGGAAAATCCAGCCGTCTGACTTCATCGGTGTGTTCGTTGATTAATGCTTCGGGTGCGGTTGCGGCTGTGAAATCGGTTATAACTCCCCAATATTGATTTCCGATTTTTTCAAGAACGCTGAAATCCTTATGTTCTGATGAAAAAGCGTTTTTCAGCGGAAACTTTGAGTTTACAGTTTCATTTTCTATCTGCGGCAAAACAATATCCGAATTTAAAATTTCGTCACTCGGGAAAGAGCTGCTTTGCTGATTTTGCGTGCTGCTTGCAGGCTGCGTTTCCTTTTCAGATATTATATCGTTGCAGGAACACAAGAATATCAAAGACATTGCCATAAGAAAACAGCTTATTTTTTTCACTTTTGCTCCCCCTTTTTATTTGCTTGAAAAACTTAGAAAAGAATCATTTGGTTACCTTCTCCACTTTGATTATATCATCCTGATTTCTGCGTGTCAAATTACAATTTTGTCATTATTTGATATACTTTTGTAACAATTTTATTTATGCTCTGTGGAAATAATTTAATAAGATATATGACGAAATTTGTGATTTGTCACGCAAAAAATTTTTGAGCAAAAGAAATTTTTGCATTTTAGCTGAATTTCAAGATTGTTTATTATGCAAAACGACAAAAAAGAGCTGCCTCACGAAAGTGAAACAGCTCATCAGGTTTATTAAATTTTAGAAAATATCATAAACAATTACGCTTTCGAGAAGGTCGGGAACCATACCGAGGAACTTGGGAAGCCACTCTGTGAATGCGTAAACAGCAAGTCCGAGGAAGCTGGGAACGATGCCGAGATTATATTCAAGCTCGCTTGTTGTGTTGTCACCGGTGAAGGTGATTTCGTTCTTGCCTGTTTCTTTTGTTATTGTGAATGTATCGTGCTTTGTAACCTTGGGAGTTTCGTTGAGGTCAACGATGTTGCCGTTTTCATCTCTTGTGTAGTCGGAAACAACATATGAATTGAGAGTGAGTGTGCCGCCGTCAACAGAGAATGTGTTGAAGATGCCGCCCTCATAGTCGGGATTCTGCTGGTCCCAGTCTTCGCCGTCCCAGTAGTTGCCGCCGCTTCTCTGGATTGTGAGTGCGTCAAACCACTCGGTCTTCATAAAGTGACCTGCAAGGAATGCACGGATTTCATATCTCTTTGCACCTGCGGTGCCCGAAAGAATATATGTTGTGCCGTTTTCGGTGTCTACCTTATTCTTTGTGAGGGGCTTTGTGCGAAGATACTGATGGTCGTGACCGCTCATAACAAGGTCAACATCGCACTTATCGATAACCTTTGTGAGTGCTTTCTGAAGATAGAGAGCATCGGGCCACTTTGCATCCTTGCCGAGTGAATAGGGTGATTTATGCATACAAACGATTTTCCAGTCTGCATCGGTGCTCTTGAGGTCGTTTTCAAGCCACTTGAGCTGGGGGAGTGAGATTGAAAGAATATCGTTTGTGTTGAGAACTGCAAAATGAACATTGCCGTAATCAAATGAGTAGTTTACGCCGTCTTTAACCTGAACGCTTTCGCTTGTGTCAAGGTTAAACATATTGTTGAACCAATGAGCAACGCCGAGACCGTCGTGGTTACCTGCGATGGGAGCAAGTGTTGTGCTCAGATTCACGGCTTTCATTGCTGTGTCGTAATAATCCCATTCTTCGTTGGTGCTGTCGTCTGTGAAGTCACCGAGGTTAATCATAAATTCTGCACCGGGAAGAGTTTTAAAAGCAGTTTCGGTAACTCTTGCACCCTGAAGGAAGTTATTGAGGTTGCCTGCCTGAATATCTGCGATGGTGATGAATTCAACCTTATCGTCGCCGTTATCGGTGGTGAATGTGCCTGCTGCACTGCGGGTTGTTTCGTCGCCTACATCATAATAATATGTTTTGCCTGCTTCAAGACCTGAAACGGTTGCCTTGTGAACGAAATTGCCTTCCCATTCAAAAACTTCCGCATATTCAATATCTGCTTTAACGGGATTGCCGCTTTCGTCAACGATTTCAACAAGGCTTGAGGTGTTTGCCTTGGTATACCAGGTGATGCCTCTGCTTGTTGATGCATCGCCGTTGAAAACAACGGAAATTCTGGTGGGAGATGTGTCGGGTGCTGTGTTTTCACCTTCAGCCGATGCAAATGCCGAGCCGCCCATAAGAAGGGTGAGGCAGAGTACAAGGCTGATTACTCTGAGAAAAGTTTTTTTCATTATACTTTTTCCTTTCAATTAATAGCTGATTGTTGTGTCAAACTGAGGCATCCATTTGCCTTCTTCAAGGTTTCTTGCTCTGAAAAGGATTTCATCGTCATAAACCTCAACGATATAGGTAAGACCCGAGCCGTTGCCGCCCTCTGCACCGTCTTTGTTATCAATGTTGAGTGCGGGAACATTAAAGGAATGGAAGGTGTCAATCTTTTCGTAGCTGAATTCGCTGAAGCCTGCGTGAAGGTGACCTGTGATAAGAACAACGGTTTTGGTTGCACCGTTCTTTGCAAGAATTGACTTTATTGCATCGCTCTGTTCACCTACTGAACCGGCTTCTTTGTTTGTGCCGTTGCCCCAGTTGTTGGGAAGGTTGTGAGTGAGCTTGAGGGGCTGGTGAAGAAGAACGAAAACGGGTTTGTCTGCATCTGCCGAAGCAAGCTCTGCATCAAGCCATTCAAGCTGTGCTTCGCTGATATATGCTTCTTCAAATGATGCTTTGTCAGCACCCATTACGATAAATTTATAGCCGTTTACTTCTTCTGCATAAGCAAGCTTGCCTTCTGCATAAGCATCAAGACCCTTGCCTTCTTCGCCGTTGAGAGCGTTTGTGAATTTAGTGAAGCGGTTTACCATCTGCTTGTAGTTGCGGAGTCTTGTATCGTGGTTGCCGGTTGCCATTATGTAGCGGGCATCAATATCCTTGAATTCATCAAGAACAAGCTGATACTCTTCTGCAAGACCGTTTTCTGCAATATCGCCGATACCAACGATTGCATCAAAATCGCATTCTGCATTTTTAAGGTCGATAACAGCCTCCTGAAGAACCTGGTATCTGTCGAACATATAGTTTGAAATCTGGGGGTCTGCAACGGTTACGAAAGTGAGCTTCACATTGTCGGGGTCAACCGCCTTGATGGGGGCTTCCGTTGACGGAGCAACAACGCCGCCGTTGAAGGAATAGATGGTTGTTACGATAAAAGTAAACAACTTGAAGAAAAACTGTTGGATAAGGTTAAGACTCATTTTTGTTACCTCCATTTAAAAATCTAACCTATAGAATACCACTTTGTCGCCAAAAAGTCAATAAATCAAAAATCAAACAAAGCAAATTCTGCATATGTTAACAAGTTTATACAAATAATTTTCAAAAAAATTCTTCATTTTGGAATATTTAAAGGTTTACAAAACGGCTCAATGGTGTTAATATAATCAATGGTGTTCTAAACATTATAATTATAAATGGCAAAAACATATCAGGAGGAAAAGATTATGGCAAGAAAAATGAAGACCATGGACGGCAATAACGCTGCTGCATGGGTGTCATATGCCTTCACAGAAGTTGCTGGCATTTACCCCATCACTCCGTCAAGCCCCATGGCAGACTATGTTGACCAGTGGTCGGCACAGGGTCTCAAGAACATTTTCGGCACAACCGTTAAGGTTGCAGAAATGCAGTCAGAGGCAGGTGCTGCAGGTACAGTTCACGGTTCACTCGCAGCAGGTGCTCTTACCACAACCTACACAGCATCACAGGGTCTTCTTCTTATGATTCCCAACATGTATAAAATCGCAGGTGAACTTCTTCCCAGCGTTTTCCATGTATCAGCTCGCTGCGTAGCTTCACACGCTCTTAACATTTTCGGCGACCATTCAGACGTTTATGCCTGCCGTCAGACAGGTTTCGCAATGCTCGCTGAAACAAATACACAGGAAGTTATGGACCTTGGTGCAGTTGCTCACCTTGCATCAATCAAGGGCAGAGTTCCCTTCATCAACTTCTTTGACGGTTTCCGCACATCACACGAGCTTCAGAAGATTGAAGTCTGGGATTTTGAAGACCTTAAGGAAATGTGCGATATGGATGCTGTAGAAGCATTCCGTAAGCGTGCTCTTAACCCCGAAAGACCCGTTATGCGCGGTTCACACGAAAACGGCGACATCTTCTTCCAGCACAGAGAAGCTTGCAACGCTTACTATGATGCTCTTCCCGCAATCGTTGAAGAGTATATGGATAAGGTTAATGCAAAGCTCGGCACAAACTACAAGCTCTTCAACTACTACGGTGCACCCGATGCAGATAGAGTTATCGTTGCTATGGGTTCAGTCTGCGACGTAGCAGAAGAAGTTATTGATTATCTTACCGCTAAGGGTGAGAAGGTTGGTCTTGTTAAGGTTCGTCTTTACAGACCCTTCTCAGCAGAGAAGCTTGTTGAAGCTATCCCCGCAACAGCAAAGAAAATTGCTGTTCTCGACAGAACAAAGGAACCCGGCTCACTCGGCGAGCCCCTCTTCCTTGATGTTGTTGCTGCTCTTGCAGCTACAGGCAGAACAGGTGCACAGGTAATCGGCGGCCGCTACGGTCTCGGTTCAAAGGATACTCCTCCCGCAAGCATTTTTGCAGTTTACGAAGAGCTTGCTAAGGATGCTCCCAAGGCACAGTTCACAATGGGTATCAACGATGACGTTACAAACCTTTCTCTTGAAGAGAAGGAAGCTCCCAACACCGCAGCAGAAGGCACAATCGAGTGTAAGTTCTGGGGTCTCGGCGGCGACGGCACGGTTGGTGCTAACAAAGACTCAATCAAGATCATCGGTGACCATACCGACAAGTATGTTCAGGCATACTTCCAGTATGACTCAAAGAAGACCGGCGGTATCACAATTTCTCACCTTCGTTTCGGTGACAGCCCCATCAAGTCCCCCTACTACATCAACAAGGCAGACTTCGTAGCTTGCCACAACCCCTCATATGTTGAAAAGGGCTACAAGATGGTTAACGATGTTAAGCCCGGCGGCGTATTCCTTATCAACTGCCAGTGGAATGAGGAAGAGCTTGCTGCAAAGCTTCCCGCAGAAGCAAAGAGATACATCGCAAAGAACAACGTTCAGCTTTACACAGTTAACGCTATTGACCTTGCTGCACAGATCGGTCTCGGCAAGAGAACAAACACAGTTCTTCAGTCAGCTTTCTTCTCACTTTCAAAGGTTCTTCCCGCTGAGGAAGCAATCGGCTATATGAAAGAGAAGGCACAGAAGTTCATGAAGAAGGGTAAAGAAATCGTTGAAATGAACGAAAAGGCTATTGACGCAGGTGCAACAGCTTACGTTAAGATCAACGTTCCCGCTGAATGGGCAAATGCTGCTGATGACGCTGCTCCCGAAGCATCAAAGGGTGCAGAGAAGCTCGTTAAGATGGTTGACGGCATTATGAAGCCCGTTGGTCTTATGAACGGTGATTCACTTCCCGTTTCAGCATTTGTTGACCACGCAGACGGCACATTCGAGCAGGGTGCTTCCGCTTACGAAAAGAGAGGCGTTGCAGTTCTTGTTCCCGCTTGGGACGGCTCAACCTGTGCTCAGTGTAACAAGTGCTCCTATGTTTGCCCCCACGCAACAATCAGACCCTATTGCCTCACAGCTGAAGAAGCTGCTGCTGCTCCCGAAAACGCAATCATCGTTGATAAGAAGGCAGGCAAGGGCAAGGGCGTTTATAAGTATACTCTCGCTGTTTCACCCCTCGACTGTATGGGTTGCGGCGTTTGCGTAGGCGTATGTCCCACAAACTCACTCAAGATGGTATCAAGAGAGAGCCAGGATGCTATGCAGCCCGTATTCGATTATATGGTTGAGAACGTAACAGTTAAGGAAGATGTTGCAGATAACACCGTTATCGGCAGCCAGTACAAGACTCCTCTTCTTGAGTTCTCAGGCTCCTGCGCAGGCTGTGCTGAAACAGCTTATGCACGCCTTATCACCCAGCTCTTCGGTGACAGAATGTATATCTCGAACGCAACAGGCTGTTCATCAATCTGGGGCGGTCCCGCAGCTACATCACCCTACACAGTAAACAAGAAGGGCTTCGGTCCTGCTTGGGCAAACTCACTCTTCGAGGATAACGCAGAGCACGGCTACGGTATGTACCTTGGTCAGAACGCTATCCGCAACAGCCTTATCGCTAAGGTTAAGGAAGTTGCAGCAGCAGAGTGTGCAACAGAAGAAATCAAGGCAGCTGCAGCAGCTTACCTTGAAACAGTTAACGACGGTGCAAAGAACGGCGCAGCAACAGAAGCTCTTGTTGCAGCTCTTGAAGGCTGTGACTGCGACACCTGCAAGGAAATTCTTGCAAGCAAGGAATACCTTGCCAAGAAGTCAGTTTGGATCTTCGGCGGCGACGGCTGGGCATATGACATCGGCTTCGGCGGCGTTGACCACGTTCTTGCAGCAGGTGAAGATGTAAACATTATGGTATTCGATACCGAAGTTTACTCCAACACCGGCGGTCAGGCTTCAAAGGCTTCCAACATCGGTCAGGTTGCACAGTTCGCAGCAGCAGGTAAGGGCATCGCTAAGAAGTCACTTGCTGAAATCGCAATGAGCTACGGCTATGTTTACGTTGCTCAGATTGCTATGGGTGCTGACCAGAACCAGACAATCAAGGCTATTGCAGAAGCAGAAGCTTACAACGGTCCTTCAATCATCATTGCTTACGCACCTTGCGAGATGCACTCAATCAAGGGCGGTATGGTTAACTGCCAGGCAGAAATGAAGAAGGCTGTTGAGTGCGGCTACTGGAATATGTTCCGTTACAATCCTGCTCTCAAGGCTGAAGGCAAGAATCCCTTCACCATCGACAGCAAGCCCGCAACAGGCAGCTACAGAGAATTCCTTCTCAACGAAGCTCGTTACTCATCACTCACCCGCTCATTCCCCGAAAGAGCTGAAGAGCTCTTTGCAAAGGCAGAGCAGACTGCAGTTGAGAGATACGATCATCTTCTTCGCCTTAAGGATCTCTATGCTCCCAAGGCTGACTGATAAATCCTTCGCATAAAAATCGCGGCTGTGTCCTCCCGGACGCAGCCGCTTTTGTTATATATAATGTAATATATATTTATTTGTATTCATTCAGCGAACGGAAAACATATCCGCTTGCACGGGCATAGTCGATAATATCGCTCAATGCCGCCGCATTATCGGGCGAAACGGAGTGAAGAAGAATAACGGCACCCGGGTGAAGGCGTGAGGTCACGGTGTTAAAAGCGTATTCCTTGCCCTTCGGGTTTTCGGCATCCCAATCTGCATAAGAGCATGACCAGAAAACGCTTGAATAGCCCATTGAGCCAACGAGCTCAAGTGCATTTTCGTTATATGCTCCTTCGGGAAAACGGAAAAATTTTGAGCTGTAGCCGAAGTTTTCACGAAGATAGTTTGTGCAGGTCAGAATTTCGTTCGCCATACGGCTGCGTGAGATTTCAGAAAAATCGGGATGCTTTGAGGAATGGTTGCCAACGATGTGGCCGTTGTTTATCATTCTGCCGATTAATTCGGGCTCGGCTTCAATATGCTCAAGAGTGCAGAAAAATGCGGCGGGCACATCCTTTTCTTCAAGAATATCAAGGATTTTTGAGGTGTAGCCGTTTTCCCAGCCGCAGTCAAAGGTCAGATACAGAACTTTTTCGCCGCTTGTGTCGTAGCAGAATGCCTTGTAGTTTTTCTGCTCAAAAAAGCTTTGTGCCTGCGCGGATATATCGTGAACAACACCGTTTCTGGCAACGCCGTAGCTGTGTTCAATTCTTTTAACGGGCAGACCCCTTGTGTTTTCGGGGTCGTGCACCTCAAAGGTTTCTTTTTCGAGAAGTTCCATTCCCGTATAGGGTGAGGTTTCGGCGGTGCGGTTATCTTTGACTTCGGCGGTGGCGTTTGCATCATACTCTTCAAGAGTTCTTCTGCCGCTGCAGCCGCAGAACAGCAGAAGGCAGACGGATAAAACTATAATTAATACATTTTTAATAGTAATCACCTTGCTTTATTTTTTTATATCAGTTATATTATTTGCGGTGAAAATAAAAAAATAAAAAATTTTTTAAAATTAATGCAACAAAATTAAACTTTTGCAACACTAATATAGTGAGAGCGGTAAGGAGGGTCGGTCTTGAGCACTCAGATTAACGAACTTGTTACTTCGGCGAAAAACGGAAACGCCGAGGCGTTCGGAGAACTGTATGAGCTTTTTTATAAAGAAATGTATTGCTACGCTTGCTATGTAACGGGCAGCGAAAGCCTTGCTCAGGATGCGGTCTCCGATGCGGTTTTATCCGCATTCAGCCAGATAAAGTCTCTCAAAAAGGCACAGGCATTTAAAGGATGGCTCTTTAAAATACTCTGTGCCTCCTGCAAAAGATATTACACAAACAGCCAAAAGCAAAACTCAATGGCAAGTCTTGATGACGAAAACGGGGGATATGAAGAGCCTGCAGCCTTCGGAAGCATAGAGCTTTCATATGAATTGCAGAATGCTCTTCATTCGGTTTCTGACCAGGAAAGAGAAATCGTTCTGCTCAGCGTGTTGGGCGGATATAAAAGTCACGAGATTGCCGAAATACTTGACTGCCCGTCATCAACGGTACGTTCAAAACTAAAAAGAGCTCTTAAAAAAATGCGAACCGTTCTTGACGGCGAAAACTTAAAGGAAGGAGGGTGATAAGAATGAGAAAAAAGGATAAGCAGACGATAGAAATGCTTCGCGAAGAATTCAGCAAACAGAGTGACGGCATAAATGTTCCGCTTAAGCTTCAGAAACAGAGCGTTGTTAAAATGCTCATGGACAGCGAAGGAAAAGAGATAAAGGATTTTTCCGGTGAAACGGGGGCTAACAAAAACAGCAATATCATCGGTTTACGTAAGCTTACAGCCATTGCCGCAATGCTTGCGGTTATTGTGGGCTGTGCCTTATTTATGAGATATGAAAGCGGAGTAATGGTTATTCCTTCCGATTATTCGGGCAGAAGCGGAGTTCTTGTCAAGAGTGCGGAAAGCTATGAAGAAATTGAACGCACGGTTGAAAAAATACTCGGCAAAGAAGAAAAGCCGAGCGGCAAGCCCGAAAATGAAGCGGATAAAAACAATGTTTCAACAACTCAGCAAAACATAATCGACAGATTCTTCGGCGGCAAGCCCGCTGCTGAAGACAGCTATAAATCCGAAAAAACAGATGTTGAAAATGTGGTTGTTGAAAAGGTTGAAGCAATCAGCAAAATAGAGGCTGATATAGTCAGAACAGACGGAACCTATATTTATGTTGCTGCCAAAGGCGTGAATGCCGAAACGGGTACTTCGGTTGAACAGATAAAGATTGTTAAAGCTGTTCCCGCAAATGAAATGAGCATAGCGGCAACAATAAATCTTTCCGATACGGGAAGTGCTTCAGAGGTTGACGATTGCTTTGAGATTTACCTTGAAGGCAATAAGCTGATTGCACTTATGAACCGATACAGCTATACGCTTTCAGATTCAAATGCCTATGATAAGCTTTCTGCCGTTGCGGTTTATTACGATATAACAGACCCGACCTCTCCCGTAAAAATCAGGGAGCACGTGCAGGACGGAAAATATGTTTCCTCGGGCATAACGGGTGAAAATCTTTGCCTTGTCACCGCCAAATCCCTTTCGGCAGCATCTGCCGAAGCGGAAGCAATTCCCTCGTACAGCGTTAACGGAGAGGTTAACGTTCCGAAGGCTGGAAATATTTTTATTGCAGTTAATGACCCCGAAGCATCATATCTTTTTGTAACATCAACCAACATTTCGGATTTCACGGATGATGTTGACTGCCTTGCCGTTTTAGGCAGCGGAAAAACAGTTTCGTGTTCATCGGATGCCATTGTTTTCACCAGAGGCTTTGTTTCTGTTGATGCCGATGAAGAGGGCAACCGTAAAACCCTGACAGAGATATACCGCTTTGATTTCGGCGAGGATTCAATAGGCTTTGCAGGCTCATATGTTGTTGACGGTTCCGTTATAGGAAACATCTATTTCAACCCTGCATCGGGCGGCACGGTTATTGCTTCAAAGAGCGTTGCATCAACCGGTGTTTATGTTCTCAACGAAAAAATGGAGCTTGTCGGAAAGCTTGAAGGTCTTCATCAGGGAGAAAATATCAGCGGAATTAAATTCATAGGCACAAACTGCTATATTTATCCCGAGGGTATTGAATCGGCAACCGTTGTTGATTTTTCAGACCCCGCAAAGCCCAGAAAAACGGGTGCTTTTGAAAATATGAGCTTTGCCGAAACAGTCTATTCGTTATCGGATACAATGCTCATATGCCTTGAAGCGGTAAGCCCGCAGGATTCCGCCCAGGGAGTAATAGAGCTTTCTCTTCTTGAAGCCGATGCTTCTGCACTCCCGAAGGTGCTTTCGGAATATGAGCTTACGGGCAAGCTTGTGCTTCCTAACAAGAATGACACAAAGAGTATTATGGTTGATACCGAAAAAAATCTTCTCGGTATTCCCACGGTTAAAATCAACCCTTCAACCGGTGCAAAGATGTCTTCATATGTTCTTCTGAATGTTTCGGAGGGAACAATCTCGCCGGTGGGAATTTATAACCACGATGCGGGCAGTGCTTTCGGAGATACGGCGGTAAGAGCAACCGATATAGGCGATATGCTTTACACCGTTTCGGGCAACAAGATAACCGCATTTTCAATCAGCGAAGGCTCGGTTGCGGGCACGCAGATAATTAAATAACAAGGAATTTCCGCCCCTGAAACTACGGATGGAGGGCAATGCGGAATTCTCATATTGCTCCCTCATTCTTTGGGGAAAGAATGAGGGAAAGGGGACAAAAGATGTAGCGGAGTCGGGTGCACCGGCACAGTGCACCCGACAAACTCATCTGAATTTAAAGGTCATCGGCATCTTGAATGGGTTCATCGCCGTCATATGGAGTTCCCGTGTAGCTTCCGAGCACATCGTTGTGAATTGCATCGTTATTCAATTCAAAGGATTTACGCTCGGTTTTGCCGTCGAAATGCCATTGAGCCTTATTTTTCTTATCTTTTTGAAAACTGAAGGGCATAAAAAGCTCCTTTCATATAGATTTATAGTTATTTTGCCTTGTTATGTGCATAAAATTCATATATATATGGTAAATCATAACTCTTGACAAAGCAGGATACAGTGTGTAAAATAATATTGTATGCACTAATAATTAAAGCAGACATAATTTTTGAAAAGGATGGTAAATGAAATGAAAAAGACTATTGCTTTAGTACTTGCACTTATGCTTGCTGTTGCTTCACTTTGCTCCATCACAGCTTTCGCAGCTCCCGATGGCGATACAGACGGAACATCAAGCACAACAGCAGAAACAACAACAGAAAAGAAAGAAACAACCACAGTTAAGGAAACAACAACCGATCCCGATAACCCCGGCGATCCCATCAAAACAACAACAAAGAAAGAAACCACAACAGCTAAGGAAACAACCACAGCTAAAGAAACAACCACCGATAAGAATTCAACAACTGCAAAGGAAACAACAACCGATAAGAATGTTTCCACAACAGTTTCTTCAACAACATCTTTTGATGACGGCGACACAACAACAAAGAAGCCCGCTAATGTTGACAGTGCAATCCCCAACACCGGCAGCGGCATCGTTGTTCCCGCACTTGCTCTTCTTGCTATCGCAGCAAGCTCAGCAATCGTAATCAAGTCAAAGAAAGAAGACTAATTCAAAAAATTAAGAGCCCTCATTGAGGGCTCTTTTTTGTTGCAGAAATTCAGTTATAAACAGGATCCCTCTTGAGGGAGCTGTCGAGCGAAAGCGAAACTGAGGAAGTTTTTGATTTTGAGTTATTGTTTCAGAATTCAAATTATATGCTGATTGATATTCTGCCAAACAAAGCCAACATCCCTGCCGGCCTGAACGAAGGTGTCAACCTCATTTTTGTTGAGCTTTGAAACTCTTCTGAAGCCGTTTGCTTCAAATGCCTCGCAGAAGAGATTTGCCATTTCTTCGGTTTTGAAGGTGATGTGGTGAACAAGGCGGAACTGAGTGCGGTCCTTCATTGATGCGGCGGATTCAAAGCCAACAACAAAGCCTGTGCACCACCAGTAATCGTCATAATCTCTGTTGAAAATTGTCTGATAATTTCCGTCGTGCATTTCATCCCAAAGGAATGCCATTTCCATTTTGAGCCAGTCTTCTTTATCGGCACATTTGAAGGGTACGCTGTCGTTACCGATTTTTCTTGTGTAAACACCGACCTCTCCGCCAACGAATGCATAGCCGTACTGACCCTTCCAGATCTGAATCATCCATTCCTTGTTTTCATATTCAAAGGTTGTTCGCACGGTGTCATAATACATCATACTGATAACCGCAAGGTTATCATAAACCTGGGTGAAGCCCATATTGCTCTGCCAGCAATCCTTATCGTCGGTGTAATAATAGTTGCCGTTGGGGTCATATTTATATGATGCGAGCTTCGCTTTGTCAAAATTTATGTTTATTGCGGGCGGAATATATTTCGGAGCCTTCGGAAGAGTGAAAACCTCTGAAAAAGCCTTGTTAACAAGATTTGTTAGCTCGGTGACTTTTTCTGTAACAGATGTTTCTTCGCTTGCGGAGGTAACGGCAGAGGTTTCGGTTTCTTCGGGCTTTTCCGTTGTGGTTTCCGCCGGCAGAGTTGTTGTTACTGCCGGAAGAGTGTAAATATTATTTTCTGTTGTTTCGCTCGGTGCGGCTGTGCCCGCAGCGGGTGCGGCGGGAAGCTTATCCGATGCAGAAAACTTAACTCCGATTGCAACTGCAATGCAAACAATCGCAGCCGCAACAACCGCAACGGCGGCAATGATTTTTTTGTTCATTTTTATTTTCCTCCGTCAATGCTGTATTCACGCACGAATGCATTAATAAATATTGCACCCATATCCATCGCAACAAGCACGGGCTTGCCGTCTTTTGTAATAAATGTCATACCCTCGCCCTCGCTTGTGCCAACAAGGTTTCGGTCAAAAAGCTTTTCTGCATTGCCGTTTGCGGGGTTTATTGTATAAACAGACTGGGTTTCATCGTTGGTGGCGGCATAGAGAGTGCCGTTATAAAACTCTGCACCCTGAATGGAGGGCACGGAAACAGAAAGCTCAACCTTATCAACAAGCTTCATTCCGTTTTCAATGTCGTAGGAAAGAAGAAGGGTTGGATTTTTTGAATGGTCGGTGCAGTAAAGCAGACCGCTTTCAGGGTCAACGCAGACCCAGGGCAAGCCCCTCGTTACCAATTCGGCATCAAGAATATAATAATCAACAAGCTCAAGCGTTTCGGCATCAAAAACACCGACTATGGGATAATCCCAAACCTTGCTGTCTTCAAGACCTGCATAGATTTTTCCGTTATAATAACTCATTCCGCCGATGTGTGCAATTCCGTAGTTTTCAGAAAGCTCATCGGGAATTGCGGAATAGTTGGCATTAACCAAAGTTCTGTAGTCATCCTCGGTGCGGATGATTGTTGTTTTTGAAGAAAAATAAAAGGTTTCGCCGTCGGTTGCAATGCCCTGCGAGCGAAAATATGCACCGATACCAACAATGTTTGTTTTGTTCTCTTCAAGCCTTTCGCCCGAGGGAATAAGGTCAAGACCGTGGGTGAGAAGCGAAAACGGAATAAGAATAACGGCGAAAATAAGGGATAAAATTTTATTTACAGCAAGAATAAAAGGACTCATATAAATTCCTCCCGAAAGAATAAAGTGAAGTTCACCTGACGGTGAGAGAAGTATCGCAAGCGACGTTAAGTATTCGGCTATGCCGAAAGTGAAGTTTGCCTTTCGGCAAGATAAGGATAGGCTCCGCCTATGACCGAATATATAACGGGTAAGGGCGAATCCCTTCCGCAACTCTGCACTCTGCACTCTGCACTCAAAATGCAGACCCTTCATTACGAATTAATTTTTTGTTTTGAAGAGAATATAATTCAGTATAGCACTTTTTGCCATATCAGTCAATCAAACTTTATTTTCATTCTGTTGACATCGGCAAAAAAACAAGGTAATATATAATAGGTATAATTTTAATATAAGAAAAGGGGTTGCTTTATGAACGATGTAAAAAAGCTTTATCAGCTCTGGGTTGAAAGCACGGCAGATAACGAGGAAATCAATGCCGAGCTGCTTGCGGTTGAGGGTAACGACGAAGAAATCCTTGACAGATTTTATAAAAACCTCGAATTCGGAACTGCGGGTCTTCGCGGTGTTCTCGGTGCGGGCACAAACAGAATGAATACCTACACTGTTTGCCAGGCAACGCAGGGACTTGCCGATTATCTTAACAGCAAGGGCGAGGGTGCAAGCGTTGCAATCGGCTATGATTCAAGAATAAACTCCGATGTTTTTTCAAAGCAGTGTGCCGAGGTGCTTGCCGCAAACGGAATCAAAACCTATATTTTCCCCCGTCTTATGCCCACTCCGCTTTTGTCTTATGCCGTAATGCGTCTTAAGTGCAGCAGCGGTATTGTTGTTACGGCAAGCCATAATCCTTCAAAATATAACGGCTATAAATGCTATGACCCCGCAGGCTATCAGATGACCGAAGAGGCGGCACTTGAAACCTATTCATATATTCAGAAGGTTGATATGTTTGCCGATGTTAAGAGAGTTCCTTTTGAAGAGGCTCTTGAAAGCGGAATGATTGAATATATCTCTGATGAAATAGTTGAAGAGTTTTATTCGTTTGTTATGCAAAGACCTATTAATCCCGAAATAATCAAGGAAAGCGACCTTAAAATTATTTATACTCCTCTTAACGGCACGGGCAATATTCCCGTAAGAACCGTTCTTGACAGAGCAGGCTTTAAAAATGTTAAAATTGTTAAGGAGCAGGAAATGCCCGACGGAAAATTCCCCACCTGCCCTTATCCCAACCCCGAAATCCGTCAGGTTTTCGAGTGCGGACTTGAAATGACAAAAGAGGAGAAGGCGGACCTTCTGCTTGCAACCGACCCCGACTGCGACAGAGTCGGCATTGCCGTGCTCACGGGGGATGAATATGTGCTTCTTTCGGGCAACGATGTTGGTGTTCTTCTTGCCGAATATATGCTTTCGCAAAGAAAGGCAAAGGGCACTCTTCCCGAAAATTCGCTTATGACAAAATCCTTTGTTTCAACTCCGCTTATCAATCTCGTTGCCGCAAAATACGGCTGCAAGGTTGTTGATGTGCTCACAGGCTTCAAGTATGTTGGCGAATTCATTGCAAATCTTGAAAAAACGGGCGATGAGCACCGTTTCATTATGGGCTTTGAAGAAAGCTACGGTTATCTTATAGGCACTCACGCAAGAGATAAGGATGCGGTTGCAGCTTCGCTTATGATTTGCGAAATGGCGGCTTATTATAAGAGCATCGGCAAAACTCTTGTTGATGTGCTGGGTGATATTTACGCAGAGTTCGGAATTTATATCAACAGCCTTTATAACTTTGCCTTTGAGGGTGCAAGCGGAATGGTTAAAATGGCTCAGATTATGAGCGAAACACGTGAAAATCCGCCCAAGGAGCTTGCGGGTCTTAAGGTGCTCAAGGTTCACGATTTTGAAAACAGCACAATAACCGATACCGAAAGCGGAGAGATTTCGGAAATAGAGCTTCCAAAATCGAATGTTCTTGCTTATTCATTGCCGAACGGCAATTTTGCAATAGTTCGTCCTTCGGGCACGGAGCCTAAAATAAAGGTTTATATCACGGGCTGCGGAAAAACAAAGGATGAGGCAGAAAAAACAGCTTCTGACCTCGGCGAAGCAATGAAAAAGCTTCTTAAAATAATATAAGGGATTTTTAAATATGAAAAGACATAATCTTTTTGTGAGAATTGTTGCAATTCTTCTGTGTGCAATAATGCTTCTCGGCGTTGTAACTGCGGCAATCTCGGCATTTGCCGCAGATGCAAGTGTTCCCGAAACGGGCAGCAGCGATATGACGTGGTTTATAGTTGCGGCAGCGGTTGCGGTGGCAGTTATAGTCGGCTGCATAGTGCTTCCCAGATTTCTCAAGAAAAAATAAAGGCTGAATACGGTGGATAAAATGAAAAAAATAATAAGCTTATTTTTGGCTTTTGCTTTTATGCTCGGATTATGTGCCTGCGGCAACAACGGAGAATTTGAGCAGGATGAATATGCAAAGGCACAGGCAGAAGTGATACAGAACCTGAGCGTGTCGCATGAAAACAGACGCATTGTTGCCTACAGGGGCGAAAACGACCATCTGATTTATGTTGTTGTTGAGTATGACGAGAATGTCCGCAAGGTGAGCGAAACAACATATTATTTCTGTTATAACGAGAGCGTTTATAATTATATGCTTCCCGATTTTAAGGATGAGAAGGATTTAAAGGAAATTAAGGATAAGATTTATTTCACCTTCACCTCCGATAAAGCCTCAACAGGAACATATGAAATGGATGTCAATAAGCTGAAAAAAGAATTTACGGTTGTATAAGAAAACACTCTGAAGTGGCAGCACTTCAGAGTGTTTTTATGTATAGATTATTTCTTCGCTTTTTTTGCCTTGGGTTCTTTTTCGTCACCCAGGTCCACAACAATGAACGCCAGAGTCCAGAGAATAATAACTGCAAAAATTATAATGAAAGCATTTCTGAAGCCGCCCAGCACAAGGGTATCAACAGAAACAAATCCGCTGACAAGCGAGGCAAGGAATCCGCCGCCTGAAAGTGCATCGACAATGTTGATTGTGCCGGAGGTTAAGAATTCGGCGGCTGATGAGAAGAAAACGTTCATAAGAACGGTGAAAAGGATTCCCGCACCGGCTGCGGCAATAACGGGAATGCGTTTTTTGCTGCATATTGACCACACGAAAATGAAGAGTGCGGCTATAACTGCAAGGGCAAAGAAAACGATGGCTGCGATAAGATAGGGCTTCAAGGGGTCAAGGCCATCGGGCCAATAGAAAACCGTATCTTCCTTGATGAAATAAGAAAACGGGTCTTTGCCTGAAACAAAAATATCATAGAAACGCTTGAGACTGAAGGATTCTTCGATGCCCACATCGGCAACCGTTGTGGAAACCTGAACAAACAGGAATTCAAGAAAAATTGCAGCGGGGATTATTGCAATCGAAAGAATTGCATTAACTGCCTTTAAAAGATATTTCATATTATTACTCCTTTATTTCCAAGAGGAATTGAGGGCAACGGTGCGGTTGAAAACGAGCTTGCCGGGCTCGCTTCTCTTATCTACGCAGAAATAGCCCTGACGCATAAACTGGAAGGTGTCGCCGCATTTTGAATCTCTGAGTCCGCCCTCAACGAGGCAGCCTTCAAGAATTTCAAGTGAATTGGGGTTAAGATGATTAAGATAGTTTTCTTTTCCGTCTGCCATAGGATCTTCCACACTGAAAAGTCTGTCATAAAGACGGATTTCGCAGGGAACGCTGTCTGATGCACTTACCCAATGAATTGTGCCCTTAACCTTTCTGCCGTCGGGAGCGTCGCCGCCCTTGGTTTCGGGGTCATAGGTGCAGTGGAGGCAGGTAACATTGCCCTCTTCATCGGTTTCCCAGCTGTTGCAGGTTACGAGATATGCACTCTTGAGGCGAACCTCATTGCCGGGGAAGAGTCTGAAATATTTTTTGGGAGGCTCAACCATAAAGTCGTCACGCTCAACAAAAATCTCTCTTGTGAAGTGAACCGTTCTTGTGCCGAGTTCGGGCTTGAGAGGATTGATTTCAACCTCGATTGCCTCACTCTGACCCTCGGGATAGTTATCAATAACAACCTTGAGGGGGCGGAGAACAGCCATTGCACGGGGTGCATTTTCATTAAGATTATCTTTTACGCAGGCTTCAAGCAGACCGTAGTCAACAACGCTGTCTGCCTTTGAAACACCGATGCGGTTGATAAATTCGCGGACTGCGGCTGCGGGGTAGCCTCTTCTTCTCATACCGCTGAGGGTAATCATTCTGGGGTCATCCCAGCCCTCAACAATGCCGTTCTGAACCATTGCAAGGTTATAGCGTTTGCTTGTTACGCAGTAGTTGAGGTTAAGGCGTGCAAATTCAATCTGTCTGGGAGGCTCTTCAAATCCGATTTCCTTGATGAACCAATCATAAAGAGGTCTGTGGTTTTCAAATTCAAGTGAGCAGAGTGAATAGGTTACGCCCTCTCTTGCATCCGAAAGAGGGTGGGCAAAGTCATACATAGGATAGATGCACCATTTGTCACCCGTCTGGTGATGGGTAACGTGTGCGATTCTGTAGATAACGGGGTCACGCATATTGATGTTGGGTGATGACATATCAATCTTTGCACGCAGAGTTTTTTCACCGTCTGCAAATTCACCCTTTGTCATTCTTTCAAAAAGGTCAAGGTTTTCTTCAACCGAACGCTCACGGTAGGGGCTGTTTTTGCCGGGCTCGGTGAGGGTGCCTCTGTATTCTCTGATTTCATCTGCGGAAAGGTCGCATACATATGCCTTGCCCTTCTTTATGAGCTTGATTGCACATTCATAAATGAAATCAAAATAGCTTGAAGCATAGAGAACCTTATTCCATTTGAAGCCGAGCCATTCAATATCCGCTTTGATTGCATCAACATATTCAACATCCTCTTTTGAGGGGTTGGTATCGTCAAGACGCAGATTGCATTCGCCGCCGTATTTTTCAGCTGTTGCAAAGTCAATGCAGATAGCCTTTGCGTGACCGATATGAAGATAGCCGTTGGGCTCCGGCGGGAAACGGGTCTGGATTCTGGTGTTGACCCCGTTTGCAAGGTCTTCGTCAATGAAGTCATATATAAAATTTGAGTTGGTTGTGATTTCTTCCATTTTATTTACTTCCTTTCGTGGGTTATTTCCAGCTTCCGATTGCTTCGCTGAGTCTTGCCTTGATTTCATCTTCTCCGAGAAGAAGCATTATCGAATAAAGGTCGGGTGTGTTTCTGCGTGAAGTCAAAGCAATTCTGATAACCGTTGAAACATCGCCTACATGGCCTTTGAAAGCATCGGGGTTTTTCTTATATTCTTTAACGTTGGGGGTGAAGCCCAGAGGCTCGCACATATCCTTGATGCGTGCAAACCATTGGTCTTTATCGTCTGCAAGCGAGAATTCGGAAAGATATTTTTCCGCTATTGCAGCGGCATCTGCCTTTGAAATGTTTTCGGGCAGGGTGTAATCCGCATTGTATATGGGGTTATAGAAATATGAAACATAGTCCTTAACCTCGCTCCATTTCGCAATATCCTTGCGGGGCTTGGGATTCTCTCTGTCTATATTCATAACTGCGGTTGAGAATTCGGGGTCTGCACAGAAAAGAGAAGCAAACTCAGGGTCATAAACCTTTGCCCACTCTGCAATATTATTATAAACCTGCTGTGCAGTCATTACCGAGATAACGTTTTTGCTTACATCGTTGAGCTTGACAAGGTCAAAAAGGCAGCCGCTTGAGCTCATCTTTTTGAGATTGAAGGGGAATTCATAAATTGAAGCCTTGGGATTTGCTCTTCTCCAATCCTCAAAGTTTGAGTTGATGAGGGTGAGAAGATATTCGAGCACGCTCTCTTTGGGGAAGCCGCCCTCAACAAAATATCCAACCGCTGCTTCGGGGTCCTTTCTTTTTGAAAGCTTACGCTTGTCACCCGTTTCTTCGTCTGTTTTGAGCACCTGGGGAGTGTGTGCATATTTGGGCACCTTGTATCCGCAGGCTTTGAAAAGCTCAATATGCTTGGGCACGGAGGAAATCCATTCTTCGCCGCGGATAACGTGGGTTGTTCTCATAAAATGGTCATCGCAGGCGTGGGCAAAATGGTAGGTGGGAATGCCGTCGGATTTGAGAAGAACCTCATCAATGATATTTGCGGGCATTTCGATTTTGCCTCTGATAACATCTTCAAAAACAATCTTTTTATCTTCATCGCCTGCAGAGCGAAGGCGGAGCACCCAGGGCTTGCCCTCTGCAAGATTCTTTTCGATTTCTTCAATGCTTAAATCGCGGCACTTTGCCCATTTGCCGAAGTAGCCTCTGATAATCGCGTCGCCGTTTTCCTGCTCCTCACGGATGGCGGAAAGCTCGTCCGCGGTGCAGAAGCAGGGATATGCAAGACCTTTTTCAACAAGGCTCTTTGCGATAGTCTGGTATATTTCTGCTCTCTGGCTTTGGGTGTAAGGTCCGTAGGCACCCTTTTCCGTGCCGAAGCCCGTTACGCCTTCGTTGAATTCAACGCCGAAATAATCAAATCCGTTGATGATGGCTGAAACGCCGTCGTCAATTTCTCTTTTTTTATCGGTATCTTCAATTCTGAGATATGCCACGCCGCCTGTTGCTTTTGCGGTAAGCTCATCAACAAGAGCTCCGAAAAGACCGCCGATATGAAGATAACCGGTGGGGGAGGGAGCAAATCTTGTTACCCTTGCTCCTTCTGCAAGGCCTCTTTCGGGATAAAGCTCTTCGTAGTAATCGGGAGTTTTATCTATATGAGGAAAAAGAAGCCCGGCAAGTTTTTTGTTGTTATCCAAGTTCAACACTCCTATGTATAAGGTTATAAAGTTATAACGATATAACCCCATTATATAATTATACATCCTATATTATTGCAGAAAACTTTGCGACTATCAAGTGAAAATTTAAATTTTTTTGCAGTTTTTTTACTTTCCGAATAAGAAAAGGGCTTAAAGGCAAAAATATGACTGAATAAAACTGAAAAGAGGTTATATTTTTGAAAAAACTTAAATATCCCAACATTTATCTCTCGCTGGCGGTCTGCCTTATAGCTGTTGCTGTGGGGGCGGTTGCGAGCGTAACAGCAAAGGACAGAGCAACCGATGAAACAAGCGGCTTTGAAAGGGTTACCGTTGAATGGCGTGTTTCTGAAACAACACAGCCCGAAAGCGAAAATGTAAACATCGGCGTAACGGGAATCAGGGATGAAAGAACGCTTGAAACAACAGAGAAAATCGAAGAGAACAAGCCCTATTCGGGCAAATTTGTTTTGCCTATGGGCAACGATATAATCAAGGATTTCAGCGGCGGCGAAATGGTTTATTCCGAAACAATGGGCGATTGGAGAGTGCATAACGGCGTTGATTTCGGCGGCAGCGCGGGCAACGATGTGCTTGCAGTTTCCGACGGAAAAATATTCAAGGTGTATGAGGACAGCTTTTGGGGAACGGTGGCGGAAATCGACCACGGCAACGGAATGCTTGTTCGCTACTGCGGGCTTAAAAACGGCTCCGTAATGCCCGAGGGCAGCAGCATTAAGCAGGGCGAAAAAATCGGCACGCTCGGACACATTCCCGTTGAAATAACCGATTCCGACCACCTTCACCTTGAGGTGCTTATTGACGGCGAAACCGTTGACCCTCTTGAAGCACTCAACAAGGTGAGAAGAGATTAATTGCTTCGCTTCTTCACTATTTGCTCTTGCTTTTTACTTTAAAATGGGCAAGGGCGAAGCCCTTCCGAAACTCGCCGTAAGGCGAATATCACTTTCGGCACAGCCGAAAATATCACATTGCGAAGCGATATATCACACGGCATAAGCCGTATTTCACAGAGTGAGCGAAGCGAAATCTATATTATGGCGGCTGCAAATGCTCCCGGCTCCCCAAGGGCAGAAACGCCACCGTTAACGCAGCCGCCTTGTTTTCGGGAATAAGCTCCCTAATCCATTGTATGCCGAAGTGTGAAAAGGGGCATATAAAAATATTTTAAAAGGGGCTTTACAAGCAAAAAACTTTGTGATATAATCCTTTTTGCACGTGCCCGTTTCTCGGATAGCGGAGCAAACCTCAAAGAGGTGTTCACCTGCCGCATTCTGGGTTCCGAGGCAAATATTATAATGAGGTGAAAAATTATGACACAGGCAGAAAAGACTGCAATTATGCAGGAATTCGCAACACACGAGGGCGACACAGGTTCACCCGAAGTTCAGATTGCTGTTCTCACAAAGAGAATCAACGATCTTACCGAGCATCTTAAGGTTCACAAGAAGGACCACCACTCAAGAAGAGGTCTTCTTATGATGGTTGGTCACAGAAGAAACCTTCTTGCATACCTTCAGAAGGTTGATATTGAGCGTTACCGTTCAATCATCGCAAGACTTGGTATCCGTAAATAATTTTACCAGAAAAGCAGGCAGGAAAATTCATCTTGCCTGCTTTGTGTCGTTTTAAAGAACGGGTTAATCCGTTAAAGCATTAGCTCGGTAACGCATTAAAACACGCATCTTTCAGGCGGCGGATTTCTTCGGTTTTAGCGGTAAATCGAGGTTCTGATGAATTCGTAATTCTTAATTCGTAATGCGTAATTATCGGATAGGCTCCGCCTATGACCGATTCATATAATGGGTACGGGTGAAACCCGTCATTAATTACGAATTACGCATTCCTAATTACGAATTAATCGGAGTTTGGATTTATTGCTAAACCCAAAGCCGCCTGTGGAAATATAATTTTACAGAGAGGTATAAAAATGTTTTTTGAAGCTTTTAAGAAGTACGAAACAGAAATCGCAGGCAGACCTTTTGTTGTTGAAGTTGGCAAAATGGCTCAGCTTGCAGGCGGCTCATGCCTTGTTCGCTACGGCGAAACAAACGTGCTCTGCACAGCCACAATGGCAGCAAAGCCCAGAGAGGGCGTTGATTTCTTCCCTCTTTCGGTTGACTATGAAGAGAAACTCTATTCGGTAGGCCGCATCCCCGGCTCATTCCAGCGCCGTGAAGGCAAGGCAAGCGAAAAGGCAACCCTTGCTTCCCGTGTTATCGACAGACCCATCCGTCCTCTTTTCCCCAAGGATATGAGAAACGACGTTGGCGTTGTTGCAACAGTTATGTCTGTTGACCCCGACTGCCAGCCCGAAATTGCTGCAATGCTTGGCGTTTCAATCGCTATTTCAATTTCCGAAATTCCCTGGGACGGCCCCGTTTCAAGCGTTGTTGTTGGTCTTGTTGACGGCGAATATGTTATAAACCCCACTCTCGAGCAGAGAGAAAAGAGCGAAATGTATGTTACGGTTGCTTCAACAAGCGAGCTCGTTGCAATGATTGAAGCAGGTGCAAACGAAGTTTCAAACGATGATATGTATGACGGCATTATGTTCGCTCATAAGGAAAATCAG
Organism: uncultured Clostridia bacterium; assembly: GCA_937880805.1. GTDB lineage: Bacteria > Bacillota > Clostridia > Oscillospirales > Acutalibacteraceae > CAG-177. Next base: position 25,699 of record CALGRR010000039.1, on the reverse strand, counting down.
AGAATTGTTGAGTTCATCAACAAGATTAAGGAAGAGTGCGGCAAGGAGAAGGTGGACTTCCCCTCAAACGATCCCGACCCCGAAATGTATGAAGCTATCAAGGATTTTGCAATCGAGGATATTCGTTTTGCTCTTGATACAGACGATAAGAGAATCCGTGACGAGCGTCTTAAGCCCGTTTACGAAAAGGTTCACGAGAAATTCGATGAAATCTATCCCGAAATGGAAGTTAAAATCGAAGAGTGCCTCTATAAGGTTCAGAAGTATGTTGTTCGCCGCTGGCTTCTTGATGACGGCAAGCGTGTTGACGGCAGAGGAATCAACGAAATCCGTCCTCTTAACGCAGAGGTTGACCTTCTTGACAGAGTTCACGGCTCAGGTATGTTCACCAGAGGCCAGACTCAGGTGCTTTCAATAACAACTCTCGGACCTATGAGCGATGCACAGCTTCTTGACGGTCTTGATGAAGAAGAAAGCAAGCGTTATATGCACCACTATAACTTCCCCTCATATTCAGTTGGCGAAACAAAGCCCTCAAGAGGCCCCGGCAGAAGAGAAATCGGCCACGGTGCTCTTGCAGAGCGTTCACTCATCCCCGTTCTTCCCTCAGTTGAAGAATTCCCCTACACAATCCGTGTTGTTTCCGAGGTTCTTTCATCAAACGGCTCAACATCACAGGGCTCAGTTTGCGGTTCAACACTTTCACTTATGGCAGCAGGTGTTCCCATCAAGGCACCCGTTGCAGGTATCTCCTGCGGTCTTATCACAGAGGGCGACCGCTTTATGACAATGGTTGACATCCAGGGTCTTGAAGACTTCTTCGGCGATATGGACTTTAAGGTTGCAGGCACAAAGAAGGGTATCACATCAATTCAGATGGACCTCAAGGTGCACGGTCTTACTCCCGCTATCATCAGAGAAGCACTTGATAAGACTTACACAGCAAGATGCTATATTCTTGATGAAATTATGCTTCCCGTTATTGCAGAGCCCAGAGCAGAGCTTTCAAAGTGGGCTCCCAAGATGCTCACAACAAAGATTGACCCCGAGAAGATTGGCGATGTTATCGGCAAGCAGGGCAAGGTTATTCAGAAGATTTGTGCAGAGTGCAACTGTAAGATTGATGTTCAGGAAGACGGTAACATCTTTGTTTCGTCAACAAGCATCGACGATGCACGCAGAGCAATTTCAATCGTTGAAACAATCGCTAACGACCCCGAGGTTGGTGCAATCTATAAGGGTGTTGTTACCCGCCTTATGAGCTTCGGTGCATTTGTTGAAATTGCTCCCGGCAAAGAGGGTATGGTTCACATCAGCCAGCTCGATGTCAAGAGAACAGAAAAGGTTGAAGATGCTGTTAACGTTGGCGATGAAGTTATCGTTAAGGTTCTTCCCAAGGATGACCAGGGCAGACTCAATTTCTCACGCCGTGAGGCACTTATCGAGGTTGAGGGTCTTGTTCCCGAAAACACAGTTTCAGATGCTCCCAGAAAGCCCAGAAGAGAATTCAGAGGCGAAAAGGGCGGCAGAGCTCCCAGAAGAAATAACGACTGATAAAACAAAAACACCGTGGATTTCAAATCCACGGTGTTTTTTTAAAAGTAATAAGTAATAGTTAAGAGTGAATAGGTTCGGAAGGGCTTCGCCCTTGTTTTCTATAATTACGCATTACGAATTCCGAATTATCCTTTAACAACTCCGCCCTTCATTTTTATAAGCTCACGGTAGCTGATAAGCTCAACGCCGTGGTCTTTAAGATACTTATGGGTATAGGGGTCTTTCATAAGCTGATATTCCCACACTCTGTCCTGCCATCTTGAGGTGATGCTCTTGAGCTCATCGCTCTCAACGGAGGGGTGAATAAAGGTTTCGGTTACGCCGTCGGGAAGGTCGGTCCAGATTTTGAGAATGGTATCTCTGTAGGTTTCGTAGCTCTTACGCATATCGTCATTCCAATCGGGGAAAAGAAGATAATCGGGAATAACAACATTGTATTTCTTGCCCCAACGCTTTGAAAGAAGCGTGATTGCGGCATAGAGGAAATAGGGAGTGCCTTTGGGGCAGATTCTCTTATCGTGTGCGGTGTAAAGGCGGTATGCATAGCCGTATTCGCCGCAGATACGAAGAGTCATTTTTGCAAGGCCGAGGCGGCCCGTGTAGTGTCCGTAGAGCGAGCCCATATGGTTATCGGTGTGTGAGGGCTTCATACCCCAGCTGTGAGCAAGGTCAATCTGTGCACGGATTTCTGCTTCAAGGTCTTCGTAAGAAGCATTCTTTTCAACCTGGTCGCTCTCGTGCCACATATAGCCTTCTTCGTCAACAAGGGTCTTGCCGTTTGTGAGGGGTTTCCAGCGGTATTCGCCCCATTCACTCGTCATTGTGAGATGGATGCCGATTGCGTGCTCGGGATGTGCGTTTGAATATTCAACAGCTTCCTTTGCGGTGGGGCAGGGCATCATAACGGTTGCGGATTTAAGAAAGCCGCCGTCAAAAAGCTCTGCAACAGCCTCATTTGCCGCGTGGCACATTCCGTAGTCATCAGCGTTAACGATAAGATATTTAGCCATATTATTTATTCCCTTTCGTAAAGAATATACTACAAAATAATCATACCACAAAAAATATAATAATCAATATATTTCAAGTATTTTTATTTAGTCATTGTACGGCGTGTTCTCAAAACCTACACTTTTCAAAAAAGCGACAAGAGGATTAAGAAACACTTTAAAACAATTCCTAAATAGAATTTTGGTTCCGAAATGTTTTACTAATATCGGACTAATAGAATAATAAATTTTTATAAAGATTTTGCCAAGAAATGTTTTTGATAAGTATTGGTCACGGAATCTGCGCAAAACCCATACATTTGGACAGTTGTAGGAGCCGTAAACGCAGGTTGCAATATAACATCCCTTTTTGGGGGGTGAAAGATGTTGAGATTTGGAAGATGTTTTTTCTGTCGGATATACTGTAGATGTTGAGGAAAATTGTTGATTTGACAGGCTTGGAACGTCAATATGTGGTTGATTGAAATGGGAAACTCTTGCTATTGGCAGTGAATTCAATGTATCCGTGATTTTGCTTTTTATATAGTCATTATTTACGCCGTAAGACGTCCAAAGCTTAATTACAGGAATACCTGCTTCTTCACAGATTTTTCTTACTTTCTCGTCTCGCTCTTTTCTATCAAGGTTGAGATGTGTTGAGTCATTTATTTCTACAACTATTTTAGGACGGTAATTTGAGTCGGTTATAAGAAAATCTACATTGCGGAATAACTCGTTGTGAAATGGTGCGTTGTCAGTACGGCTTATAAAGGATGCAAGATTTACTTGAGGGAATACATAGTGATTTTCAGACAGTGAAGATTTGATTGCATCGAAAAATGCCTTTTCGGTTTTGCTGATTAGGGAAACTTTGCTATCGTACAGAAAATCTCGCTTTTCTTTAGGCAAGGAGGACAACGGACAAGGTTGATTTACATAATGCCAAGTTTTGCATTTTGTGCATTTTGAAATTTCACCACTATCTTTTTTTAGATTACACGCCCTACACAAAGGATATTTGCCACTTTCGGCACCACAGACCTGACATTTCATATGTGTTTTCCTCCTGCTAAAATAAACAGCCGCAGAACAAAATGTTTTGCGACTGGCTTATTGGTGGACCTGATGGGAGTCGAACCCACGACTTCTACAATGCGAATGTAGCACTCTCCCAACTGAGCTACAGGCCCGAATACAATAAAAGTATAATCCTTTTATTTTCCTTTGTCAATAAATTCTTGCGGTTACATAACTTGTGTGATAGTATATGAACGGTGAATCAAATTATCAATCCTCAGTCCTACGGACAGCTCCTTTTCTAAGGAGCCCAAAAGGTAAGTTTCAGTATAATAGCCTCCTTTTGAAACTCCCTCAGTCGCTATGCGACAGCTCCCTCAAGAGGGAGCCAAATCGGTGGCAGACCGTAATGTCTGACGGAGGATTGTTATCAGTTTTTGCGGAGCAATATAAAATCGGCGTCGCAGACCATTCATTACGCATTACGCATTACGAATTCTGAAAAGAATTCTTATGGAGGGATTGTATGAATTCCGAGGATAAAATTTTAATTGCTAAAATTGAAGATAAAATGAGGCAGTGCAGCGAAAACGCAATGATAACAAACAGCGTTTTTCTTGATATGCACGAAAGAAGTGTTGTTTCATCAATGAGAACAGCTTATCCCGATGTTAAAACCGTGTTTTACGGCGGGTTTACCGATGCGGAAAGAACGGCGGCTGTTATGCTGCCCGATTATGTTGAGGCTGATGATTTTGACTCTCTTTGCGGATATTTTGAAGAATGCCCCGAAAGCGACCCGCTTGCTGTTATTGAGGTTGAAAAGGATAAATTTTCGCCTTCGCTCAGCCACAGAGATTATCTCGGTGCACTTATGGGTCTTGGCATAAAAAGAGAGATAACGGGCGATATAATCGTTACCGAAAACGGGTGCAGAATTGCCGTGCTTGAATCAATGGCGGAGTTTATTGCCGAAAATCTCACCAAAGCGGGCAGGGGAACGCTCAAAACAAAAATTATTCCGCCTCATACGGTGCGTGAAGGAAAATCGGCGGCGGGCGAAAACGACAGCTTCACCGTTTCTTCAATGAGGCTTGACAGCGTTGTTAAAAATGCATTCAGGGTATCACGCTCCGATGCCTGCACCGCAATAGAAAGCGGAATTGTTTATGTTAACGATATTGAGTGCCTGAAAGCAGACAGAAGAATTTCGCAGGGCGATAAAATTGTTTTCCGCCGCAAGGGCAGAATAATTATTGAAGATTGCTCTTCCGTCAGCAAAAAGGGAAGAGTTATTGTGAATATCAGAAAGTTTGCATAAAAAATCCCCAAAAGCAAGAAAAAGGTGCCGAAGCACCTTTTTCTGCATGGGGTTGAATTGAGGAGGGGTATATTGCGTACTCAAAATGAGCAGTACCTCTTCGGGTTGCGGCTCCCGTTCGGTACAATCAGATAATAACCCGAATATGTTAATTGGGTATGAATTCAATTTTAAAGTTTATGCTATAAATTATTAACGGACTGTTTTTCAACAGTCCGTTTTGTTATTTTATTGCTTCGGAATACTCGGATTCAAGCTCTTCTTTTACAATGCCTTTGAGCAGATTGAGGTTAAGAATTTCCTTTGCCTTCATAAGGTCTGCGGTCATAAAATCGCCGGCAACAATGTTAACTTTCTCAAGCATTTCCGCATCTTCGGCAATTTCTTTCATAACACCCTTAAAATACGGTTTGCTGTTTTTTTCAAGGGTATCGGGGCAGGTCATTCCAACCTCCGAGCCGGGATTGGGGGTCTGCTGGGTCTGGAACCAGAAAAAGCCGTCGGAGGTGAGATTTTTAAGATATTTGATGTTTTCCTTAACGAATTTTTCGGGCTTCAATCCGAAAATTTCGGGGTTCCACGGACCGATCATAGGGCCTTTTACGCTGTATTTATATTCTTCTTTTTCGTTGATAAGAATATATCTTTTGCCCGATTTTCTTATATCACCCATTGTTATGTTTCTGATGTCATCAAAATCGGTGAGAGCATATTTTTCGGGTGAAAGATATTCTGAAATGAGTCTGTTTGTTTCTTCGGTGTTGCCCTTGTAGCTCAATTTGATGGGGCCTACAGCCTGGTTCATATAAGTCTGAATTGAGATAACGAGGAATTCGTCCGAGGTGTCAAGAATCTTTTTGAGGCTTGCGAAGGCATCCTTTGCGGGCATACCCTTCAAAAGACCGTGGGCAATGCGAACGCCTTTTTTATCGGCACGCAGACGAATATCGAAAAAGCGAACTCCGTATTGAAACTGCTCATAGAGGGTTCCGTTCTGGCAGCGGGCAAAGCGGAACATTTTCATTGTTCCGGTGTTGTGCGAACCGGGCATTGCAATCTTTGTTATTTTTGCATCGTCTTTTATATATGACATCCAGTTTTCAAAAAACATTATCACACCACCTGAAAAATATAGAATTTAAGATAATCCGTTTCGGGAACATTCCAGAGAATCGGATGGTCGCTGCTTTGCTGACGCATCTCAATCTGCTTTAACTGAACGCCCGCATCTGCAGCCGCATCGTGGAGCATTTTAACAAAAAGGTCGTTACGCATAAAGTGAGAGCAGGAGCAGGTTGCAAGGTAGCCGCCGCGGGGCAGAAGCTTCATTGCACGATAGTTTATTTCTTTATAACCGCGTTCCGCACTCTTAACGGTTTTGCGGCTCTTTGTGAAAGCGGGAGGGTCAAGAATAATGAAATCATAGGGCTTTCCGCCCTTTGCCTCAAGCTCGGGCAGAAGGTCGAAAACATCGGCGGCAAGAAAATCCATTTTGCCGTCAAGACCGTTGTTTACTGCGTTTTCCCTTGCCATTTCAACGGCGGTTTTTGACACATCAACTGCGGTTACTTTTTCCGCACCGCCCATTGCGGCATTGAGTGCAAACGAGCCCGTGTGAGTAAAGCAGTCGAGCACTTTTTTGCCCTTTGCGATTTTGGCAACGGCTTTTCTGTTATATTTCTGGTCAAGGAAAAATCCGGTTTTCTGTCCGTTTTCAAAATCGACAAAATATTTTATTGAATTTTCGGTTATTTCGGTAACTGTTTCTTCGGGATGGGGAATGGCTTCATACCAGCCTTTGTATTCTTCAAGCCCTTCAAGAGAACGGATTGCAACATCGTTTCTTTCGTAAACGCCGTCTATCGTTTCGCCCATTTCACGCAGGATTTTTACTGCGGCGGGGTAGATAATATCTCTCAGCTTATCCGTTCCGAAGGAAAGCACCTGAGAAACAAGAATGTTTGAAAAACGGTCAAGCGTCAGCCCGGGTATTCCGTCTGCTTCGCCGAAAACAAGGCGGCAGCAGCCGAAGTCATCGCCCATAACGGTTTTTCTGTATTCAAATGCATAACGCAGGCGTCTTTCCCAGAAGGCAGGGGTGAAGGTTTCGTTGGCGTTTGATGAAAGAATACGCACTCTTATTTTGCTGTTGAGGCTTAAAAATCCCGTGCCGAGATACGAGCCCTTTGATGATAAAACATCAACCAGACAGCCGTTTTCAACCTCGCCGAAGGTTTGCGTGATTTCGGCGTCATACACCCAGGGATGCCCGCTTTTTATTGAATTTTCAGCTTTTTTCGTTACTGTAAAAACAGGGTAGTTTCTTTTGCTTTTCATAATGAATCCTCGATTTATTTTCTGTGTTTTAATATTACCATATCGATATGCAGATTGTCAAACACGGCGAGTGTTCAGATTGGTTTTTGCTTGTGTAAAACTTGTTAGGCAACACTAACCATTGAAATAGTAAAAAAATACAAAAAAATATGCAAAAAAACACGAAATCGGTAAAAAAATTCGGCTAAAGGAAGTAGATTTTTTTATTATAATATGTTATAATTCAAAAGAATGAATTTTTATAAACTTTTTAAAATCATTTTAAAATTCTTTCGGGAGGAAAAGTTTTATGGTTAAAAAAATCAGCAAAACACCCTTTATGGGAACTCCGGAGCAGGAAGCACAGCTTAATGCAATAATTGCTGAATGCAAAGGTGACAAGAGTATGCTTATGCACGTTATGCAGAAAGCACAGGAAATCTACGGCTATCTGCCCATCGAGGTTCAGAAGATGATTGCAGACGGTATGGATATTCCCCTTGAAAAGGTTTACGGCGTATCAACCTTCTACGCTCAGTTTTCACTCTCACCCAAGGGCAAATACAACATCTCGGTTTGTATGGGTACTGCTTGCTACGTTAAGGGCTCGCAGGAGCTTCTCGATAAAATCAGCGAGATTCTCGGCATTGCACCCGGCGAATGCACAGATGATGTTAAGTTCTCTCTCGAGGCTTGCCGCTGCATAGGTGCTTGCGGTCTTGCTCCCGTATTCACAGTTAACGATGATGTTTACGGCAGAATCACAGCAGACGATGTTGCTGATATTCTTGCAAAGTATAACTAATTCCAACGGTATTACCGATTGAACGGGGTAATGGGTATGACTATTAACGACATTAAAGATTTGCTTGAAGCTCAGGTGCTCTGCGGCGAGGAACATCTCGGAAAGGATATTCATTCCGCCTGCGGCAGCGATATGATGAGCGATGTGCTTGCTTATGTTAAAGACCAGGCGGTGCTTCTTACGGGGCTTGTTAACGCACAGGTTATCCGTACCGCAGAAATGATGGATATGATCTGCATTGTTTTTGTGAGGTCGAAGCAGCCTACACCCGAAATGATTGAGCTTGCAAAAGAAAGCGGCATTGCGGTGCTCACCACACCCAAGCGTATGTATGAAGCGTGCGGCATTCTTTATTCAAGCGGACTGAGGGGGAGTTGCAAATAATGGCTGAACCCTTGACTTTTCGTTTCAATGTTGACGGCGAAAGCTTCACTTCGGCAGGTCAGGCTTCTGTTCAGGTAAAGAAAAATCTTCGCCAGCTCGGAATAGACCCCGAAACAATCCGAAGAGTTTCAATCGCAATGTATGAAGGCGAAATCAATATGGTTATTCATGCATCGGGCGGTGAGGCAGAGGTTATAGTCAGCGACAGCTGCGTTGAAATCATACTCAGAGATAAAGGACCCGGCATTGCAAACATAGAGCAGGCTATGCAGGAGGGCTTCTCAACAGCCCCCGATAATATCCGTTCGCTCGGCTTCGGTGCAGGTATGGGTCTTCCCAATATGAAAAGATACACCGATTATATGCATATAGACTCGGTTGTGGGCGAAGGAACAACCATCACGATGAGGGTTAATTACTGATACTCCGCCGGTCAAAGAGGAATGTTTTTATGAACACTTATCTTCATTCGGTTTCGCTTGATGCAGATAAGTGCACAGGGTGCACAACCTGTATGAAGCATTGCCCCACGGAGGCTATAAGAGTGCGTAACGGATGTGCCGAGATTGATTCGGACCGCTGCATAGACTGCGGCGAATGCATCCGCCATTGCACCCATAATGCCAAAAAGAGTGTTTGCAAGTCATTTGATGAACTGAGCAAATACAAATACAAAATCGCACTTCCCGCACCTTCACTGTTTGCACAGTTTGATAATCTTGACGATATTGATTATGTGCTTCAGGGGCTTCTTGATTTGGGCTTTGACGATATTTTTGAAGTTTCGAAGGCGGCGGAAATAGTTTCGGCTTACACAAGAATATATCTTCAGACAGAGGGCATCAAAAAGCCGGTTATCAGCACGGCGTGCCCCGTTGTTACAAGACTTATTCTTATTCGCTTTCCTTTCCTCAAGGATAATCTGATGCCTCTGCTTCCGCCTATGGAGGTTGCCGCATCAATCGCAAGAAAGGAAACGCTTAAGGCTCATCCCGAGCTTAAAAGTGAGGATATAGGCATTTGCTTCATATCCCCGTGCCCCGCAAAGGTCAGCTATGTAAGAAACGGCTTCGGCGATTACAAGAGCGAGGTTGACATAGTTGTTTCGATGAGCGAAATCTATTTTCACCTTATCAATGTTATGAAGCGTGAAAAGAAGCCCGAGTTCAACACTCAGGCGGGCAGAATAGGTTTGAGCTGGGCAATCTGCGGCGGTGAAGGCTCGGCACTGATGACCGATAAAATTCTTGCGGCAGACGGAATTAACAATGTTATTTCGGTGCTCGACCAGATTGAAGACGGAAACATTCCGCCCATAGATTTTGTTGAGCTTAATGCCTGCCCCGGCGGCTGTGTGGGCGGAGTGCTCACAATCGAAAATCCCTACATAGCCAAAAACCGTCTGCACACTTTAAGAAGATATATGCCTGTGGCTCTCAATATGAAGTCAGAGGAAAACTATATCCCCACCGAGCGTTTTGTTTCGGAGCTTCCGAAATATAATCCGCTTAACAGATTGAGCGATAATATAGGCGAATCAATGAGGCTTATGTCCCGTATCCAGGCATTCCGAAAGGAATTGCCCGGCATTGACTGCGGCTCCTGCGGAGCACCGACCTGCAGAGCTTTTGCAGAGGATGTTGTGAGGGGCACCGCCGATGAAAAAGACTGTATTATCAAATATAAAGAGCTTATCAGAAAGTTCATATGCGAAAATAACGGAGGTGACTCAAATGACGGTTAACGAGCTTTCCGCAAAGGAAGGATTCAAAGTCATCTCAATGCCCGACGGAGAAAGAGAAATCAGGGGAGCCTATATAGGTGACCTTCTCAGCTGGGTTATGGGCAGAGCCAAAGCAGACGATGCGTGGATAACAATAATGTCCAACATCAACATTGTTGCTGTTGCTTCCCTTGCCGATGTTGCCTGCATCATTCTTGCAGAGGGAGTAGCTCTCGAAAAGAGTGTTGAGGAAACGGCAAATGCAAAAGGCGTTAACGTGCTTTCGTTTGATAAGCCCGCATATGAGGCTGCCGTGCTTCTCGGCTCGGTAATCTGATATGAAAAAGTATTATTATGATTTGCACATTCATTCCTGCCTTTCGCCCTGCGGCGATGACGATATGACTCCGAATAACATTGCGGGTATGGGTGTGGTTGCAAAGCTTGATATTATGGCTCTGACAGACCATAACACCTGCCGCAACTGCCCTGCGTTTTATAAAACGGCAAGAGCAAACGGAATTGTGCCCGTTGCGGGAATGGAGCTTACAACGGCAGAAGATATTCATCTTGTTTGTCTGTTTGAAGAGCTTGAAGCTGCAATGCGGTTTGATGAAGCGATAAGAAACCGCAGAATGCTTATTAAAAACCGTGTTGATATTTTCGGCGAGCAGAAAATTCTTGATGAAAATGATGAGGTTATCGGAATTGAAGAATATCTGCTCTCAAATGCAACGGATATAACGGTTGACGAGGCTCCCGCCCTTGTTGATGAATACGGCGGAATTTGTTATCCCGCCCATATCGACAGAGAGGCAAACGGAATTATCGCAACCCTCGGTGTTTTTCCCGATACTCCGTATTTCCCCTGTGCCGAGCTTCACGACGGCGATAAAAAAGCCGAATACGAGGCAAAGCATCCGATTATTTCGGGCAAGCCCGTTGTTGTTTCGTCAGATGCCCATTATTTGTGGGACATCAGCGGAAGGCTTAATTGCTTTGAGCTTGACTGTGATGACAATGAGGCGGAAATACGAAAAAAGCTTTTTGAAAGGCTGAAAGGCTGGAGTGACGGGAGCAATCCGTACAATGCCTGAAAGCGAGTCTTTTCAACGCTTTTCGGCGTTTCGTGATTGAAAGGCGTCAGCCTTCCTGCTCACTCAACTGCCAAAAATCATTTTAAAATACATCGCTTTCAGGTCGAAGATTTTTTATCGAGATGATTTTTGGCTTACTAAGGCACAAAACGGAGCAAATCCTTTGTGGATTTGCGAGTATTTTAACGAAAGGAAGGCGGAAATCATCCGATAAAAAACACAGTTCGGATTACTACCGTCACTCTATGAAAGAATTATCACTGAATGTTCTTGACATTGCAAAGAATTCCGTCAAGGCAGGAGCAGAAAACATAGAAATAATTCTTGATGAAACCGCAGAAAAGCTCACCTTGACAATTAAGGATGACGGCTGCGGAATGAGCAGGGAAACGGTTGAAAATGTTATGAATCCCTTCTACACAACGAGAACAACAAGAAATGTCGGTCTCGGTGTGCCGCTGCTGAAGCTTGCGGCGGAGCAGACGGGCGGCTCAATAAAAATAGAGTCCGTCAGCGAAAAGGATGACCCTGAAAATAAGGGAACAACCGTAACTGCCGAATTCTTTAAAAATCATCTTGATTTTACTCCGCTTGGCGATATTGTTTCAACCGTAACGGTTCTGATTCAGGGTGCACCCGATATTGATTGGGTTTTCATCCACCGAACAGAAAACGCAAGCGTTGAGCTTGACACAAAAGAGCTCAGAAAAGTGTTGGGCGGTGTTCCGCTTGATACTTTGGAAGTTTTAAAATGGATCGAGGATTACCTCAAAGAGGGCTATTCTTCGTTTTCATAAATTTGTTTATTATTAATAGAGAGGATAGATGTTATGAAATCATTGGCTGAACTTGCTGCTATCAGAGAGAAGATGAAGGATAAGGTTATTCTCCGTGAAGGCAGCGGCGACATCAGAGTTGTTGTGGGTATGGCAACTTGCGGTATCGCAGCGGGTGCAAGACCCGTTCTTAACGCTTTTGTTGAAGAAATCAGCAAAGCAGGACTTGCAGATAAGGTTACTGTTACACAGACAGGCTGCATCGGCGTTTGCCAGTATGAGCCCGTTGTTGAAATCTTTGAAGCAGACAAAGAAAAGGTTACTTACATCAAGATGACCCCCGAAAAGGCAGCCGAGGTTGTTGAAAAGCACCTTAAGGGCGGCAAGGTTATCTCGGAATACACAATCACCAACGCTATCTCATAATGGAGGTTAAAGAAATATGATTCGTTCCCATGTATTGATTTGCGGCGGTACCGGCTGTACTTCATCGGGCAGTAAGGTACTCATTTCAACTTTTGAAAGTGAGATTGAAAAGAACGGTCTTGCTGAGGAAGTAAAGGTTGTTCAGACGGGTTGCTTCGGTCTTTGTGCTCTCGGCCCCGTTGTTATCATTTACCCTGAAGGAACCTTCTACAGCCGTGTTGCAGAAGCAGACGTTGCAGAAATCGTTTCAGAGCATCTTCTTAAGGGCCGTGTCGTTGACAGACTTGTTTACAAGGATGCAGATGAAAGTGTTATTGAAGAAGCAGGCAAAACTCTTTCACTCAATGACACAAACTTCTATAAAACACAGAAGAGAGTTGCACTTCGCAACTGCGGTCTTATCGACCCCGAAAACATTGATGAATACATTGCAATGGACGGTTATGCCGCCCTTGAAAAGGTTCTCACACAGATGAAGCCCGAGGATGTTATTCAGGTTGTTAAGGATTCAGGTCTTCGCGGCAGAGGCGGCGGCGGATTCCCCACCGGTCTTAAGTGGAGCTTCACAGCAGCTAACGCAGCAGACCAGAAATATGTTGTTTGTAACGCTGACGAAGGCGACCCCGGTGCATTTATGGACCGTTCCGTTCTTGAAGGTGACCCCCATTGCCTTATCGAAGCTATGATTATCTGCGGTTACGCAACAGGTGCAACCGAAGGTTATGTTTATGTTCGTGCAGAATATCCCATCGCTGTTGCACGTCTTCAGAAGGCTATTGACCAGGCAAGAGAATACGGTATTCTCGGCAAGAACATCTTTGATTCAGGCTTTGATTTTGACCTCTTCATCCGCCTTGGTGCAGGTGCATTCGTTTGCGGTGAAGAAACAGCTCTTATGACTTCAATCGAAGGTAACAGAGGCGAGCCCAGACCCCGTCCTCCCTATCCCGCAGTTAAGGGCCTTTTCGGCAAGCCCACAACAGAAAATAACGTTGAAACCTTTGCTAACATTCCCCAGATTATCCTCAAGGGTGCAGAGTGGTTTGCATCAATGGGTACTGAAAAATCAAAGGGCACAAAGGTATTTGCACTCGGCGGCAAGATTGAAAACACAGGTCTTGTTGAAATTCCTATGGGTACAACACTCCGCGAAGTTATCTATGACATCGGCGGCGGTATCCCCAACGGCAAAAAGTTCAAGGCTGCCCAGACCGGCGGTCCCTCCGGCGGATGTATCCCCGCAAGCCTTATTGATACAGCAATCGACTACGATAACCTCACAGCTATCGGCTGTATGATGGGTTCGGGCGGTCTTATTGTTATGGACGAAGATAACTGTATGGTTGACATCGCAAAGTTCTTCCTTGATTTCACAGTTGACGAATCCTGCGGTAAGTGTGCTCCCTGCCGTATCGGCACAAAGCGTATGATGGAGCTTCTTGAGAAGATTACCGAGGGTAACGGAACTCTTGAAGATATTGATAAGCTTGAAGAGCTTGCATATTATATCAAAGAAAACTCACTCTGCGGTCTTGGTCAGACTGCTCCCAACCCAGTTCTTGCAACGCTTAAATTCTTCCGTGAGGAATATATTGCTCACGTTGTTGATAAGAAGTGCCCCGCAGGCGTATGTAAGGGTCTTCTTAACTACTCAATCGTTGCCGATAAGTGTAAGGGCTGTACTCTCTGTGCAAGAAAGTGCCCCGTTGGTGCAATCAGCGGCACAGTCAAGAATCCCCACACAATCGACACAACCAAGTGTATCAAGTGCGGTGCTTGCATGGATTCATGTAAGTTCGGTGCAATCATCAAAGCTTAACAGAGGAGGCATAATATAATGGAAATGGTAAACATTAAAATAAATAATATGCCCCTGAGTGTTCCCAAGGGCAAAACAATTCTTGAGGCTGCAAGATATGCGGGCATCGAAATCCCCACTCTTTGCTACCTTAAGGAAATCAACGAAATCGGTGCTTGCCGTATGTGTATGGTAGAGGTTAAGGGTGCACGCTCACTTGTTGCATCCTGCGTATTCCCCGTTAATGAGGGTATGGAAATCTTTACCAACACCGAGAAGGTAAGAAAGAGCCGCAAAACAAACCTTGAACTCATCCTTTCAACCCACAGAAGAGAATGCCTCTCCTGCGTACGCAGCGGCAACTGCGAGCTTCAGAAGCTCTGCAAGGACTACGGCGTTGAAGATGAAACAAAATATGAGGGTGCATATCCCGAGGTTCAGTATGATGACTCTGCTGCTCATATGATCAGAGATAACAGCAAGTGTATCCTTTGCCGCCGTTGCGTTGCAGCTTGTAACAATCAGGCTATCAGCGTTATCGGTGCAAGTGCAAGAGGCTTCGATACTCACATCGGCTCACCCTTCGAGCTTCCCCTCAACGATTTCTCCTGCGTATCCTGCGGTCAGTGTATCGTAAACTGCCCTGTAGGTGCGCTCTATGAAAAGGATGATACCGCAAAGGTATTTGCAGCTATCAGCGACCCCGAGAAGTTTGTTGTTGTTAACACTGCTCCTTCAATCAGAGTTACTCTCGGCGAATGCTTCGGCAACGAAATCGGCACAAATGTAACCGGCAAGATGGTTGCAGCTCTTCGCCGCCTTGGCTTCGACAAGGTATTTGATACAGATTTCTCCGCTGACCTCACAATTCTTGAAGAGGCTCACGAGCTTCTTGACAGAATCAAGAACGGCGGTGCTCTTCCCCTCATCACCTCCTGCTCACCCGGTTGGGTTAAATACTGCGAGCACTACTATCCCGACCAGCTTGACCATCTTTCAAGCTGTAAGTCACCCCAGCAGATGTTCGGTGCAGTAACAAAGACCTGGTATGCAGAGAAGATGGGCATTGACCCCAAGGATATTGTTGTTGTAAGCATTATGCCTTGTACTGCAAAGAAATTTGAGTGCGGCAGAGAAGACCAGTCAGCAAGCGGCTATGCTGATGTTGACTATGCTCTCACAACCCGTGAGCTTGCAAGAATGATTGAAACTGCAGGCATCAGCTTCAACGCTCTTCCCGATGAAGAATTTGATAATCCTCTCGGTGAAGGCACCGGTGCAGGCGTTATCTTCGGCGCAACCGGCGGCGTTATGGAAGCTGCTCTCAGAACTGCTGTTGAAACACTTACCGGCGAAGAACTCAAGGCTCTTGAATTCACAGAGGTAAGAGGCACAGAGGGTCTTAAGGAAGCTTCATACACAGTTGCAGGTATGGAAGTTAAGGTTTGCGCAGCAAGCGGACTTGCAAACGCAAAGAAGGTTATGGATGCTATCAAGAACGGCACAGCAGATTATCACTTTGTTGAGATTATGGCTTGCCCCGGCGGCTGCGTAAACGGCGGCGGTCAGCCCATACAGCCCGCAAGCGTTCGCAACTTTGTTGACCTCAAGGGTCTCAGAGGCAAGGCACTCTATGCTGCTGACGAAAACCTTCCCGTAAGAAAGTCACACGAAAGCGAAGCAGTCAAGACTGTTTATAAGGAGTATTTCGGCGAGCCCGGCAGCCATAAGGCACACGAGGTTCTTCATACAACTTATGTGAAGCGTTCAATGTATAATAAATAATTTTTCCGAATAAGCAACAGCCCTGCCACGGTTGACGGCGGGGCTGTGTTTTTTATTGCATAATCCGAAAAACTGTGTTAGAATAATAGCATCAATTTATCGGAGCGTTTTATGACAGGATTAATTATTCTTGATAAACCAAAGGATATGACTTCTTTCGGGGCTGTTGCAAGGGTCCGCCGCATATGTTCGGAAAAGAAATGCGGGCACACGGGCACTCTTGACCCTATGGCAACGGGGGTTATGACGGTTATGCTCGGCGGTGCAACAAGGTTTTGCGAGCTTTTGCCGAGCCACGATAAGGCATATGTTGCATCGTTCAGGCTCGGTGCGAAAACGGATACCCTTGATATAACGGGAACGGTGCTTGAAACGAAGCCCGTTGAAGCAACGGCGGAGCAGGTGAGGGAGGCACTCAAGGAGTTTGAGGGCGATATAAGCCAGCTGCCCCCGATGTATTCGGCAGTTTCGGTTAACGGACAAAGACTTTATGACCTTGCAAGAAAGGGCATAGAGGTTGAGAGAAAACCGAGAGAGGTAACTGTTTTTTCAATAGAATTGCTTTCCGCAAAAGAGGAAGAGGCGGAATATACAATATCGGTTGAATGCTCTTCGGGCACATATATACGCACCCTTATTGATGATTTGGGCGAAAAGCTCGGCTGCGGTGCGGTTATGACAGAATTAAGACGCACCAAGGCAAACGGCTTCAGCCTTGAAAACGCAATAACTGTTGAGGAGCTTGCAAGGCTTGCGGAAAACGGGGTGCTTGAAAAGGCTTTGATACCCGTTGAGAAGGCACTTGAAAGCTATCCGCTTATTCAGGTTACAGAGCCTCAGGCAAAGCGATTTTCAAACGGCGGCGAGCTTTTTCTTCAGAGGCTCAAATGCCCGAAAATGCTGGGCTTCTACAGAGTATGCGACCCTGACGGCAATTTTATCGGTCTGGGTGAAATCGACGGCTCGGAATTCTTAAAAGTAAAGAGAGTCTTTGTTCAGCAGTAATAAAAATCCCCGATGTTTGAAACATCGGGGATTAACTTTATTCAGCTATCAAAATATTGCATCAAGAATAAGCTTGAATGAAATTGCAGGCATTTCTGAGAAGCCGTTTGAACCGTAATTCTTATAAAGCCACGAGCTGAGCTTTGTGAAGAAGCCGCCTTCCTGTGCGGGATAGGGCGGGCAATCGATGAACTGCGGAAAAGCGGGGTCTGAATAAACATCCGTAATCTCGTTTTCAAGAATTCTGAGAGCGAGCTTAAGAATATTATCGTTGAGTGCGGTCTGCTCATGCTTCTGACCGTCGAAATAGAAGGTTGTGTCGGGCAGAAGACCCGTTGAAGCGTCAACAACACGGTCTTTTGAAATGTGGTTGTGTGAGGGGTCTGAACAGTTAATGCTTGTGTTCTGCTGAACATAATCCTCGGGAAGTGTTTCGCCAACATTTGCAGCGTGTACGCCCATTGCGGTTGATGCAAGAGGAATCATACCGTCTGCATTTTCAACATCATATGAACCGCCAACGCCGTACATCTGAATGTCATATTCAGCAACGGTAAGCACCTCAATGCCCTTGTCAACAAGTTTCTGGATATTCTTCTTTGAGTTAAGCTGAGCTTTATAGTATTTATCGGTCTGAGCCTTTATATCTGCTCTGTCGGGGCTTGAAAGATATTTTGCGGCAGCCTCGGGGTATGCTTCTGAAGAACACATAGCCCACATACTTGTGCTCATAGTCATAATATCGTTTACAAGCACCTCAACGCCCTTTTCAAGGCCCTTCATTATAACCTCGTCGGGCAGGATTCTGAGAACGGTTTCAATAAGTGAAGAGGTTTCTTTATCAAAGAAGGTTGAAAGGAAGCCGTCATAAAGAACATCGGGGTCAAGGAATCTTACCTTGTCGGTGAATACGTCGCCGATAAGTGATGTGCCGTCAAGGCAGGGAACGATATAGAGAACCTTTGCAAGGCAATCCATAATGTCGGGGTGATACTCAAAGAGTGCGTTTGCGAGAGTTCCTCCCTGGCTGATGGGGGAGATAATAACCTTATCGTGACCCGTCTGCTCCATAACCATATGGATAAAGTCATAGAGCTCATTTGTTGTATCAATATGGTTTCCGAAGGAGTTATATGCGAAATAATAGAGATGGTCTTCGGGGAAGCAGCTTTCGTGCTTGTTGAGGGGAACGTGATGATAAGGAGCTTCTTTTTCTTCTGCTGTGCAGTCAGCAAGCGAATACGGATATTTTTCAACAGCAACATATTTTGAGGGCTGAGCTTTGCTGTCACACTTGTTGATGCCGAAAATCACGTCTATAACATCAGCAACAGCATCGGAAAAGCCCATATCCTTCTGGGTTACTGCAGAAAGAAGAAGCGGACCGATTGCGGTTTTGATTATTTTGCCGATATTCATAACACCGGGGAAAACAGCAGTTTTGTTGCCTTTTGAATCAAGCACAAAATCGCCGTTATCATCAACCAGCCATACGCTGGACTGACCGAGACCGGGAATGATTATTGTGGGATAGTATTCACAGTCGCCGTTGCATTCGTGGTTTTCGCTCCAAGCGAAGGCGTTAACCGAAAGAACGGAGAAAATAAGGGCAATAGCGAGAAAAACGGAAATTATTTTTTTCATTTTGGCACCCCTTACAAATTATTTAAAAATTTTGCCTAAAACATTGCGTGCGGGAGAGAGAATCCAGTCAACAACGCTGCCGCCGCCAATCCAGTCAACAAGGAATTTGCTGGTGCCTTCCATTGTGTTTGCAAGGAAGGTGTCAAACTTTGAGGGCTCTTCGGGATATGTATACATACCGTATTTTGCAAGAACTGCATTGATTTCGTCTTCAACAGCCTTGAATTTTTCCTGGTCAACAACTGTTGAATTAAGAACCTCTTCGCCCTTTGCAATAACTGCTTCAAGCTCTGCAACCTGCTCGGGAGTGGGCTCAAAATCATCTTCTTCATTTGTGAGGAGCATCTGTGCGTCGGGGATTCTCCAACGGCGGATATACTTGGTGTTGCAGGAATAGTTGAACTGAGGATGATTTACGGGGTCGTCATTTACATTTGAAACATCGCCCATAAGAATTGCTTTAACAAGGTTAAGAACAACATCGTTGTTGCCAACCTCGTGATGCTGTTCAAGGAAAATCCAGGTGTTTTCGGGAAGAATTGCTGTTGAAACGTCAACCATATTATCGGGTGAAATGTGGTTGTGGTCTGCGTTGTCGCAGTAGGTATTCTTTTCGTAATCAACATCGGCAAGGGTGTTGCTGCCTGCGGCACCGGTTGCACCCATTGTTGTTGAAGTGAGGTTTATGATACCGTCTGAATTGTGCTCCGATGCGGAAGCTACGATTGCAAAGAAGGTGTAATCCTGCTCGCCGAAATCAAGGTTTGATGCAGCGATTGAGTTAACTCTTACACCGTCCTCAACAGCATCAAGAATGTTTTCTTTAAGGTTGAGTCTTGCATCCTGGAAGCGGTCAGTCTTTTTCTTAAGCTCTGCCTTTGCAGGGTCTTTGAGGTATCTTTCTGCAAGAGCGTCATATCTGTAAGAGGGAATCATCGCCCAGATCTGGGGGCAGTTAATCATCATCTTATCAAGAATGGCACTGATTGCACCGGTGAGAATTGCGTTAACGCCCGCACGGGGAATGATGTGAAGCACGCAGTTGATAAGATAACCGAGAGTTGCATCGTCACCGAGAATGGGGGGGATGAACTCGTGGTATAAATATTCATCGGCGAGATTCCATTTTCTGTCCATCATATCGGCAACAATGTCGGTGCCGTCAAGGCAGGCAACAACGTTGATAATCTGGTCAATATCCTCGTGGCCGTGCTCATTGAGATAAGCGGTAAGAATTGTGCCGCCGAGCGAAACGGGCAGAAGGTTAACCTTATCGTGGCCTGTCTGCTCCTTAACCATTTCGATATATTCGTCAAGCTCGTGTGCCGACTCGATGGGGTCGCCTACAAGGTTGAAGGTGTAAAGATAAATATGGTCGCCGCCGTATTCCTTTTCAACATTCTGAAGGGGAATCATTCTGTAGAGCCATTCTTTATCGTCTTCGTTCATTTCTGAAATGGGGTGATTCCATCTCTGGGTCTGAAGATTGTTAACGTGATTGCCGTTGTTATCGCATTCCTGAACCCAGAAAGCTGCACTTGCAGCCTTATAAGCAGCCTTTTCAAGACCGATGTTGTGCTGAGTTGCGATTGTTGCAAGAAGGCTCACAACAAGGGCGGGAATAGTTGCCCAGAGCTTGCTCAGCTCAAGAATAAGAAGAGTGCCGCCAACGTGGGTGTCACCGTTCATAAAGGGCTCGTTGTTTTCATCATAAAGATATGTGGGTGAATGGTTGATACCGGGGAGAATAACTACGGGAGATTTATCGCAGTCATCGCCGCAGGTTGTTTTGCGGTCTGTGTTTGCATAGGCACCCGTTGCTCCGATTGAAAGCAGGATTGCCGAACACAGAATGAGCGCAATTATTTTTTTGATTTTGGTTTTCATTTTCGCACTCTCCTTTAGAGTATAATACAGATAGTATAATAGCATATATTCTGTTGAATTTCAACAATAACATATATAAATATTTAATTATTATATTAATTATATATAAGTGTTACAAAGCTATACTTTTTGAATCAGTAATCTCATATGTCTGAAATACAATATCTCACGCACATTCGGGCATTTTTCTCTTTGCCATACGGCAGTATGCCTGCATCGAAGAAATGCCCGACTGCACGCAACCTATTGCATTTCAGATGCGAAGCAGTTTTGAAAGAGAAGATTTTCGTCACAGCAAGGCGAAAATCTGAAGGAATACGAGGCTATTTCAAAGATTTTTAACGATGCTGTGGCGGAAATATGCCTTTCAAAACCATATTAATTGCTGATTCAAAAAGTATTTATTTTTTGATTAAATTCATAATATCGCTGAAGGATATAACAACCATAAGCAGCATAAGCAGCACAAGCCCCACAGCGTGAACCCAGCCCTCATATTTTTTGGGCACGGGCTTTCTGAAAACAAATTCAATAAACACAAAGAAAAGTCTGCCACCGTCAAGTGCGGGAAGAGGCAGAAGGTTGAAAATTCCGATGTTTATTGTTATGAGAGCCATCATCATAAGAAGCATAGTGTAATCGGTTTCCTTCGTTGCGGTCTGTGCCGCATCGGCAATATATGAAACCGTTCCTATCGGACCCGAAAGGTCGCTTAAACCAAACTGACCCGTTACCAGATCAACAAGGCTCACCCAGACAACTCTGCCTATTGAAACAGACTCCGCTATTGCGTTCGGAACAACCGTTTTAAATGACGGCTCAACTCCTCTTATTATGAAATCATAAACAATGGTAAGCATTTCTTTGCCGTTAACTTCTTTTGTTACGGTCTGAAACTTGACTGCATCAAGGTTTACGGTTTCGCCTTTTCTTTCAACAACAAAATCAATGATTCCGTCTTTATCTCTCGCCATAAGAAAGCCGAGGTCATATTCGGAAAAAACTTTTTTGCCGTTAATCTGTTTGATAACATCGCCCGCCTGCAAGCCATACTGTAAGCTTACGGCGTTTTCTTCAAAAGAATGAATTTCGGGCAAGCCGATTAACTCGCTCTGGCAAAGCATAATTGCAACAATAATTACTCCGAGAATAAGGTTAACAACACCGCCCGCCGCAATGATTATAAATCTCTGCCACGCAGGCTTATTGCAAAAAGCCCTTTCATCGCTGCTGCCTTCATCCTCACCCTCCATACTGACAAATCCGCCTATGGGAAAAAGTCTTACGGCATATTTTGTTTCGCCTTTTCTGAACTTCAGAAGAGTGGGACCCATACCCATTGCAAATTCATTTACCTTAACTTTAAACAGCTTTGCAAATGTAAAATGACCCAGCTCGTGAAAGAAAACTATCAAGCCGAAGAAAAGTATCGCCAGAAGCACGGGCCATACCTTTCCCCAAATCTGAGCCGCAGTCATAAGAGTTAAAACTTTCATAAAAACAGCCTTTCTGTCTGATCTCGCATTAAACTGTCGGTTTCAAAAACTTCCGAAAGGGTAAATTCATCCTTTTTCGGAGCATTTTCAAGTGCCGCCTCAACGGCACGGGCAATATCAAGAAAACCGATTTTTCCGTTTCTGAAAAGCTCATTTGCTTTTTCGTTTGCGGCATTAACCGCAGCAGGGTAAAGTCCGCCCTTTTCAAAAGCTCTTCTGCATAAGTTTATGCAGGAAAATGTTTCATAATCCGGATTTTCAAAAGTAAGTGTTGCAGCTGCCGCAAGATCAAGTTGCTTAACGGGGCTTTCAAATCTGTCGGGATAAGTGAGTGCATACTGAATGGGTATTCTCATGTCTGGCACTCCAAGCTGGGCAATAACCGAATTATCCGCATATTCAACCAAAGAATGAACTATGCTCTGACGGTGAACAAGAATATCTATGTTCTTTGCTTCAACTCCGAAAAGCCACGCCGCTTCAATAAGCTCCAGCCCCTTATTCATCATTGTAGCGGAATCTATGGTTATTTTTGCACCCATACTCCAGTTGGGGTGCTTCAATGCCTGCTCAACGGTAACATTTTCAAGCTCTTTTCTTGTTTTGCCAAAAAAGGGCCCGCCCGACGCAGTAAGAATAAGTCTTTTAATCTGTTTTTTATCCGCACAGCCCTGCATTGACTGAAAAATAGCCGAATGCTCGCTGTCTACGGGAAGAATGTCAACACCCTTGTTTTTTGCCGCTTCAAGCACAAGCTTGCCGCCCGCAACAAGGGTTTCTTTATTTGCAAGGGCAATTTTGCTGCCCGCATTTATTGCCGCAAGAGTGGGTGCAAGACCCGCAATGCCAACAATGCTGTTAAGCACGGTATCCGCACCGCAAGCCGCACATTCCTCAACACCCGATTTGCCCGAAAAAATTTTTGTTCCGGTATCGGCAACCCTGATTTTTAAATCTGCCGCCGCTTTCTCATCGGCAACGGCAGCCGTTTCGGGTGCAAACCTTCTGATTTGCTCCTCAAGAATATCGGTTCTTGAATTTGCGGTGAGCGTTTTAACCTTGAAGCCGCAAAGCTCTGCAACCTCAAGTGCCTGAACACCTATTGAACCTGTTGAACCGAGAACGGCAAGGGCTTGTGTCATAAAAATCTACCTCTGATTATTTTGATAATGCTAAAATTATTTCAACAATAACATAAAGTGCAGGTGCGGTAAAAAGGAAGCTGTCAATTCTGTCAAGCACTCCGCCGTGGCCGGGGAAAAGAGTACCGAAATCCTTTGCACCGTAGTTTCTCTTGATAACCGAAGCTGAAAGGTCACCGAGCATACCGAGAATGCACATAACGGGAACTGCAATTATAACGGTTAAAATATTAACCGTATCGATGCGGAAGAAGAAATGATTGCATATAAAATAAGTAATTATTGCAACAACGGTTGTTCCGACAACACCTGCAACAGCACCCTCAACCGACTTTTTAGGGCTGATTTTCGGAGCAAGCTTATGCTTTCCGAATCTGCTGCCGATAAAATAGGCAAAGGTATCGGCAAGCCAGGCGGCATACATTCCCGCAAGAATCAAAAATACGGTATGAGAACGCTGAAAAACATCGGGGTTTTCTTCACCGATTCTTACAATTCTGAAAAGGCAGGATACAGATGACGGAATTGCCAGCGAGCCGAAAAGAGCAAATGCCACATGCTCAAACTTTGTTTTTTCATACCATTTAAGCATAACGGTAAGCATAGCAATAACATAAACGGCTATTATTACCGCTGCCGGAACGGGAATGAGCCGGTCAACTCCGAATGCGATATACGGAGGTACCAGAGCCGAAAAAGCCATTGCACAGCCCGTGAGAACCTTGTTTTCACATTTTGACACCTTCATAATTTCGTGCACGGCAATAGCCGATAACACCGAAACTACAGGGCTGATAAAGCTTGCATAGCCCAGCCCTATAAGAACCAGAAGTCCTATGGCAAACAACGCCGCCGAAACGCCCGTTATAATTCGTGTTTTCATAATATAATCACACTCTTTTTAAAATTTAAAATCATACTCCACCGAAGCGTCTGTTTCTTTTGCAGTAATCTATAATTGCCTTATCCAGATCATCTGTTGTGAAATCAGGCCAGAGTATATCGGAAAACCAGAATTCCGAATATGCTGCCTGCCAGATAAGGAAATTTGAAAGACGGTATTCACCGCTCGGTCTTATTATCAGATCGGGATCAGGTAAGCCTGCGGTAAATAAATTATCGTCTATATTTTTCAAATCAATTTCTTCCGCCTTAAGCTCACCCGCTTCAACTTTTTTTGCAAGTGTCTTAACCGCGTGAAGAATTTCGTTTCTTCCGCCGTAATTAACGGCAATGTTAACTACTGTTGAGCTTTTATCCGCCGTGTTTTTTTCAAGCGAATCAATAAGCTTTATTATATCAGAAGGCAGCCCTTCTCTCTCGCCGATATAGCGGATACGAAAGCCCTTCTGCTCGTTTTCTTCTTCCCTGTCGTGAGCTTCATTGAGATAATCTCTGAAAAGATTCATTATTGCCGCAACTTCTTTTTCGGGTCTTTTCCAATTCTCGGTTGAGAAAGCATAAAAGGTTATGCATTCAAGCCCGATTTCGGCGGCATAATCACATATGGCCCTGAAAGTGTTTGCACCTGCCTTGTGCCCATCGCTTCTTTCAAGACCTCTCTGCTTTGCCCATCTGCCGTTGCCGTCCATAATAATGCCGATGTGGCGGGGCAAAGTTATATTTTTAAATTTATCGAAGTCAGCACATATTGATGACAATATTGTTTTCATTGCATCAATACCTGTTACAAAGTTATAAAAACGAGCAAGATATTTGTACTCATCCAAAACGTTCAATGGGTTATAGTCCTGATATACCTTCTGATATACGAACATTAACTGTTTATGCAATGGAGGAGTTGATACTGTATATTGACAAAGATTTAATATTTTATACCACGGTGTCGTACAATCAAGTTCTTCAAAATCTTTTTTTGCTTCTTCTACATTAAAATCAACATATTGATATCTAATTGTGCCATGTGTAACATTATCTTGAAACATATCAAAAGCAACTCCCATATCAACATTATTAACTCTTGATAATGCTTTTATTGGTTCTACGTATTTCTCCTCAATTTCATTTTTCTTTTCTTTGTAATTCATAATAAATTCCTCCTTAAAATAAAATTTGTATAAAAAAATAACACTCTCTAGAAAAGTGTTATATTCTATCTATATAACTTCATTACCCCATTTTTAAAAATCGATTTTAAGGCATCTTCGCAAGCCGTTTTTAGTTCAATAATGCTTTAACATCATTAGCCCACTCAATAAATACCCATTTTTGCAAATTAACTACATCAATTGTTTTTTCCCAATGTTCTTTTTTATCTTTATCAATTCTTCCAGTTTCAACTAAGTAATTAAGTGCTTTTAATTCTTCGCCATCTTTAAACATTTCAATCACTTTTTCATCAACGTAATCAATCCAATCTAATTTTCCCCATTGCTTCCATCCTCGATCTACAAGATTAGTTTCTACTACTCCATATTTATGACCTCGAGCTTCTATTACTTTTCCATTACCAACATAAACACCAACATGTCCGAGGATAAAAAACAAGTACACCTTTCATATCTGGCATT